>JAHYJN010000058.1 GCA_019428905.1 Candidatus Brevefilum sp. | reverse complement strand
ATAAAAACCCATGGAAAGTATTTACGGTCGTAGGTATGGATCAAATCACCCAACCCCTTCTCATAAATGGATCGATTTCATCTCAACAAAATGGTAATGATGGTGCTTTCTTTATTGTCGGATTACCTATCACACTTTTAAATATTGATGAAAGTTCGAATTTATTCGCGCCAAACCAAGACTTTATTCCCCTCAATACCAACAAATATGAGTATTTATTTCAGAACGCGACCATTGGGATAGCTGTCTTTACTACAGAAGGCATGGTTGAGGAGGCGAACCTCACATTTCTAGAGCATACCGGTGCAGAAATTTCCGAAATATCAGGCAAACATTTCTCCACGATATTTTTTGACCAGGCAAAAGAGAAATTAAAAAGGTTGACACAGATGCTTGGTAGAGCCAACCCACCCTTTGTTAAAGATGTGGTTGCCCTCAAAGGGCAGGGTGACAAGCATCGAATTATCGAAGTCTCATTGTCGGAATTCTATGACGAACACGAGAATTCCATGAAATTGATGTTATTTACTGAAGATATCACGCATCAACAGGACACACACGCTGCTTTACTCCAATCTGAAAAACTCGCACTTACTGGCAGGCTGGCAGCATCCCTTGCCCATGAGATAAATAATCCTTTGCAAACCTCACTTGGATGCCTAGGCTTGGTTGAAGAGATGCTTGATGAGGACGATCAAGACCTGGCGGTGTATATCAATATGGCAGTGGAAGAATTACAGCGCAGCGCTCGGATCGTAAAAAAACTAAGGGATCTAAATCGAACATCAGATTTATCTGAACGATCCCTGATCGACTTACGCGAAATTATTGACGGGGTTCTTGTTCTGACCCGAAACCACTTCTATGACAAGGACATTGTCCCTGTGTTCCCTTACAATGGTGGTCCGCCAATCATCATGGCATCTAGGGATCAGATCCAGCAAGTCGTGCTGAACCTAGTGATGAATGCAATTGATGAATTGCCCAATGGTGGAAACATCTACTTTGACATCTTCCCCACAGACGAACCTAAGGGGATCAAGCTCAACATTCGAGATACCGGTTATGGCATTGATCCCGAAATTGAGCACAACATCTTCGATCCCTTTTTTACGACCAAGGATGATGGGATTGGTTTGGGTTTATATATCTGTAAGCAAATCATTGAGGATCATGGCGGCACATTGCATTTTACCAGCGAGGTGGGGCAAGGGACTGAATTCTCCCTTTGGCTGCCCTCCCTGGATAGTTCTCCTCTCAAGGAGGAATAGTCATGGAGAAAATTCATACCTTAATTGTCGATGATGAACCAGGGGTCCGTTTCTTTGTAGAAGAAACGCTGCATCGCAGCGGTCATGACATCATGACCGCAAAATCTGGTGAAGAGGCACTGGATATACTGCGTAATACACCTTTTGATTTAGTCGTTTTAGATTTAAAGTTGGGTGGTAAGGTTGACGGGATCAAAGTGTTGGAAGCCATCCGCTGGCGCTGGCCGGACACCAGTGTGATTATTCTCACCGCACATGGCAGCCTCGATACAGCCTTACAAGCGATTGATCATGGTATTGAAAAATATGTACAAAAACCCCTATCACCCCAAGAGCTGCGCTTGGTTGTGGAGGAAGTTTTGGCTGTAAAAGCCGCTGGAGGCACGCGAAAAACTGATGAAGGAAATCAATCCTTCCAGAAGGGACCCTTTGAAGTAGATGAAGGGCTTCATCGTGTGATCATGGGTGATCAAAAACTCAATCTAACGCCCAGTGAATTTACATTGATCGTTCACCTGCTACGGAATGATGACCGTGTCATCACCCCCGAGGAACTGGTAGACGTTGTGCGCGGCTATCAACCCGACGATGTGATCGAAGCCCGACAAATCATCAAATGGTACATCCATCGCCTCAGACAAAAAGTTGAGCAAAATTCTTCACATCCCAAGTTCATTCTTAATGTGAGGGGGGTCGGCTATCGCATAAAACCTGAAGCCTAACTCAAGCTCAGTTAATCTTACAAGATTGGTTTTTAATAATTTTTGACAAACCAAAAACCAACCATCCAAATCAATCCCAATCACAACTGATAATTAAATTAAACGCGCCAAACCAGCGGATGATCTATGATTAAGTGTAATGATTGCTTTACATTTATTGATGCTTAAATGGAGCCTACCCTGAGATATACCATCATGGACGCAAAGAACATCATACTTTTCGAAAGATACGACGGTGTCCGATTTGTGTTAGAGAGGAGCTTATTTAAGTACAAAGATGACATAGATATCTTTTCATCTCATTGGAAGAACGATATCAAACAACGGATTGAGAACCAAAACGTCGACTTGCTAATCACCGAATTGAGCAAAATGAACCCGGATGGGTTCGAACTCACTTGTTATGCCCGGAAAGTTGCTCCCGAAATAAAAATTATTTGGATAACGGTTCTCGGATGTGATGTATTTAAAGAACACAGGGAACACCTTGGTAATATCCAATGCATTGAAAAACCACTTGAGATCAAGAGTTTCAGGAAAAATGTGCTTCAAGCCTTAGAAATTAATGCGTAAATCACCTTCAAAAGGACAACATTGAAATAAATCGGAACTGGGATCTTGGTAATGCAAGTTGTAGAAGATTTATCAAGAGTAGAACAATTACCGAGATTTCTGATACCAATTTGTAAATCATGGTTCAACAAAGCAAATCCAGCTGGCGAAACCTTATTTATTGATATTTTCAGCAATTAAATGATTAGAAACATCTAAATTGATTTGCGGGTATTCACTCATTTGATTTACCCTCTAACCAAACCCAACCAATCCCACGAAAACCCAACCTTTCTTACACCTCACTCAGCCATGAGAATATTCCATTGTTGTTATGATGGTAATTGCAATTGAATAAATTAGCAAGAATAGAGAATCGAAAACAGAATTTAAAAAAATCAAAGAAAATATTCGGAGAATAAATATCATGTACACAATCCCAATCGATATCGGAGAAATCCAACTAAACGAGAAGATCTCAGATCAAGAGGGGATCGTCGCGGACGACACCGTCAGCCTATATCTAAACGAGATGGACCGCGTTCCACTTCTAACCCACGCAGAGGAAATTTCACTTGCGAAGAAAATTGAGGCAGGACGGAATGCCCGTCAAGAAATGTTGGAATATGTTGACGATCGCGGTAAATTAGAGGCTCTAAAACACAAAGTTGAGCAGGGTAAAGAAGCCCGAGAGCACCTGATTAAAGCCAATATCCGTTTGGTTGTCAACATCGCAAAAAAATACCGGCGGTATAGTTCCTCATTTTTAGATTTGATCCAAGCCGGCAATGAAGGCCTGATCCGCGCGGTAGACAAGTTTGATTATGCAAAAGGGAACCGTTTCAGCACTTATGCGACCTGGTGGATCAGGCGATCGGTCCTGAGACATCTCAATGAAAAAGAGCGCACTATTCGCTTGCCGAATTATCTTTCCACCCGCATTAGGAAAATTCACCAAGCCCGCAAAGAACTGTCTGAAAAATTATCACGAACACCTACCATGGAAGAGGTTGGCCAGGTGATGGATATGCCTGCTGATGAGGTCCAAAGGTTGCTGGATTATGCGCAACATACAATCTCGCTCGATGAGCCGGTGGGTGATGATGGTGACACCTATCTACAAAATTACATTGAAAACAAAAATGCCCCGAATCCTTTTATTGAAGTCCGGCAAAACTTTTTAACGGATGACGTTTTGAAAACATTGGATGTGTTGACTGAGAGGGAAGCCGAAATATTGACCTTACGTTATGGGTTAGGTGGGGCAAAGCAGCACACGCTGAAAGAACTTGGAGACAAGTTCGGCATCACCCGTGAACGGATTCGCCAAATCCAAAAAGGTGCAATAAAGAAATTGCGCGACCCCAGAGTCCGTCAGAAACTACAACATTATGCTTATGATTGAAGTTCATGAAACCATCCAAACGAGGATAGTCACCAAGCAAAAACACATGAAAAAGGAGTTAATTGATGACCTTTACCTACACTTATACCGCGAGAGATAAAGATAACCCTAATACAGCGATGACCTTCACGATTTACGATGATTTCTTAAAAGTCGACTTAACTGGATTGGGTGAAAGAATTACGGAGATAATCGATGAAGATCGCCGTCAGGATGCCTTCAAAGACATGATCATCACCCAGGCTGGTACCACACTGTATTATGTACTCGAGCGCCTATCCGGCCCTGTCCACATCAAAGATGTCACACCGTCATTCAATGATGGAATTTTCACATTAACATTTTGGAAACGGCTGGTTGGGTTGAGATTTGCCCCCGTGGTTGTCTCAATGGGTGAGGTAGACAACCCTGAGGCTGCAGAACAATTCATTGAAACGCTTGAAGATCGCCAGGGGTTGACAGAGACGCCGGGAATTTTTGCTGGTCCATTGGATTACTGGATAACCTGGATCGCCATGTTGATTGGTGTGATTCTCCTGATTAGATGGCCGCGCAGAAAGAAATCTTAACAAAAATATTCTTGAACAGGCCTTCATGACAATTGAGCGGGCACAAAAAAATCGCTAAGCAGCGATTTTTTTGTATCCAGCCACAAGACGAGAAACTCGATATATTTCGTATAGTATATCTAATTTTCTAAGTTAATTCACTGTCACTCAATGTCCCATAATTCTCTGGCTATCATTTCCTGGTCAACAGGTGTGCGGTCTAAGCGAACGCCAACCGCATTGTAAATCGCATTTGTGATGGCTGGTGTGGTCGGGATACTGCAAATTTCCCCCACGCCCTTGGCACCATAGGGACCTTCAGCTGTGGGGTGCTCGACAATAATTGCCTTAATCTCCGGGGTGAGCATGATGCCAGGCATACGATAGCGAGCCAGGTAATCTGTAACCACATGCCCATCTTTGACAATAAATTCCTCGGTCAGGCAGTGACCGAGTCCCATCATCACACCGCCTTCAACCTGACCTTGTAACCCTAGAGGGTTGACAGCCATACCAACATCGTTGCCAGCAATGACATTGAGGACTTTGACCTCGCCGGTGATCTTATTAACCTCCACCTGTGCTGCTTGAGCAGCAAACGAATAGGCAAAGTGCATGTCACCTCCCGTGCCCAAAGGCTGGGTTTTTGGTGCTTCATACGCATATAATGCCCGCGGTGTTTGACCAGCACGCTTCATCTCTTTTGCCAGATCACCGTAAGCTATCTTGCTGCCGTTGGCATGAACAAAACCATCTTTAAAATAGATCTGGTCGGGAACAATATCAAATTTTTCCGCCACAAAGGCTGTAAGCGCATTGCGCAAGGTGATCGCTGCATGCCGGGAGGCATTTCCTGTCACATAGGTCTGTCGGGAGGCTGTGGTTGGACCGCCGTTGGGGGTGAGATCCGTATCCATCACCAGTACGCGCACGTCAGTTGGCGGCACTTCCATTTCCTCAGAAACGACCATCTGCATGACAGAGACCAACCCTTGACCCATCTCAGCGGACGAACAACGAATCTCAAAGGTACCATTCTCAAACATCTCAATTTCTGCATTCGAGGTATCCGGCGCACCACCGCCAAGCCCGGTATTCTTATACGCTACAGCAAATCCCCACGAGCGCACCAGGTGCGGGGTGTTAGGATCTACAACGGGCGTAAATGGGTCCGGGGTTAATAAAAGCATTTCATCTTTAACCCGATCAATGCATTCTGTCAAACCGACCGATTCGGTCAGTTCCTGGCCGGTGTTGGTTATGCTGCCAACATGCAACGCGTTCATGCGACGGAGTTCAATCGGATTGATCTTTAATTCCTCGGCGAGCATATCGATGATGGTCTCAATGGCAAATGCCGATTGGGTTACGCCAAACCCGCGAAATGCACCAGATGGTGGGTTGTTGGTATACATCGCATAGCAATCTGCGCGGACATGCTCAACATCGTAAGGTCCTGCAGAGTGCGTTGTCGCTCGGGTCATCACTTTTTCACCCAGAGAGGCATAGGCGCCAGAATCTCCATAGAGTTCAGTTTCAATCGCCACAATGCGGCCATCGGTTTTTGCGCCAATTTTGACCCGGATTTGTGTCGCATGCCGTTTTGGATGGACCAAAAGGCTCTCATGACGATCAAACAACAGCTTTACCGGCCGTTGTGTGACATTTGCCAATAAAGCAGCATGGATCTGCCCAGCAATGTCCTCTTTTCCTCCAAACCCACCGCCCATCTTTTGTCCGACAATCCTGACACGCTTTTCATCCCAGCCCAAAGCACGTGCTACCTGGCTGCGATCCTGGTAAGGAATCTGGGACCCGACATAAATTTCCATCCGGTTATCATCAGTGGGCACAGCAATACTGCACTCCGGTTCCATAAAGGCATGGTCCGTGGTTTGGGTATGGAAGGTATGCTCAAGAATCACATCCGCAGCAGCAAAGCCCGTTTCCATATCGCCCTTACGTACCTTAATGTGTTTTAATAAGTTGCCAGTTTCGTGTAGCTGTGGTTGATCGTCTTGCAGGGCTTGTACCGGGTTGGTGATAACCGGTAAAAGCTCAAATTCAGCTTCGATCAATTCAGCAGCCTGCTCTGCAATCTCAGGCGTTTCGGCAGCGATGATGGCAATCGTGTCACCGACATACCGAATGCGCTCTCCAACACCAATGATGGCAGGCCAATCAAAGATCACCAGGCCGTGTTTCGGCTCGCCCGGGATGCCTTCTGCGGTTAAAACAGCAGCGACACCATCTAACGCTTTCGCCCGGGTGATATCCAGGCTTTTAAGAATCGCATGGGGCACCATTGCCCTTTTTGCTTTAGCAAACAACATGCCATCAAACACCAAATCATCGGTAAAGATCGCCTTCCCGGTAACTTTATCAATGCCATCTGGCCTTAAATGGGTACGTCCAACAATATCTTTATGATGTATCGAATCTGGGATCTTTGGTAATGGCAATGGTTCACCAGTGCGAAGGGTATGTGCCGCTGCAAGAATGGCTCTTTCGATCATAGGGTAACCCGCACACCGGCAAAGCGTATCTTTGAGGGCATACCGCACCTCATCGCTGGTGGGGTTAGGGTTGCGTTTGAGCAAAGCATAAGCTGTCATGATTTGACCAGGGATACAAAATCCACATTGGACGGAACCATGCTGCACAAAAGCTTCTTGGAGCGGATGCAACTTAACCACCTCCTGGACACGCTCAACCAAACCTTCGATCGTGACAATTGATTTACCATCCGCGCGGGCGGCTGGATAAATGCAAGACATCATCGGTTCACCATCCACCAGGACGGTGCAGGCACCGCATTCCGCTTCGTCGCATCCGATTTTGGTGCCGGTAAGGTGCAGCCGGAGCCGCAGTAACGATGCTAGTGTTTCACCTGGTTTGATCGGAAGTGTAATTGTTTTATTATTAACAGTAAGTGTGATTTCTTGTTTCATATTTCACCATGACAATCTTGGGTGTAATTCGTTGGTAAACGGCTGTGGATTTTTCAGACTTGCCTTCATTTTCCCGCTCTTTTCCAGGCGGTGATAAACGTGTCCTTAAAAAGGCCCTGGACAATATGTTTCCTGTAGCCTGCAGTTGCGCGTAACGCGCTTGTTCGAAACTTGGCTTGTGTTAATAATTGATCCAGAGCATGGGCTAACAGTGGTTCACTCATGGCCTGCCCCCGTATCACATCTTCGGCTTGCGTCGCTCGAAACGGCGTCGGACCGCCAGGTCCCACCGAAATATGGGTGTCTACGACAACATCAGCTTTCCGGGTGACCCACACCGCACAATTCAAAATGGGAAGCGCAACTCCTTGCGGGCGCATAATCCGCTTGAAACACGATGCCTGGTTTTCATCCGTCAGGGGGAGGTAAAAACCCGTAATGATCTCACAGGCCTTATTTATCGCTGATCGACCGGGACCAAGGAATAGCTCCACAAAATCCATCCGCCTCAGGCCGTCTGCGCTTGCAATCTCTGCCTGAGCAGTAAGCGCAACAAGAGCAATCGTCCCATCAGCAGCGGGGAGCGCGTGGGCAACATTTCCACCCAATGTGGCGATATTCCTAACCTGGGGACCTGCAATCAGGTTGCAAGCCTCAACCAGAGCCTGGGCGTGTTGATTGGTCAAAGGGTTATTTAAGATTTGAGTGATCGAAACAGAAGCCCCAATGAAAAGATGATCTCCACGGACTTCGATCAAATTCATCTCCGGTATACCCTTCAGGTCGATCAAGGTGTGCACCGGTGCATGGCGGCCTTGCCTGATATCCAACAAAAGATCAGAACCACCTGCAATCGGCAAAGCCGGCTGAGGCGCATTGGTTAAATCTTGTATTGCTTCGAATATTGTGGAGGGTTGTCGATATTCTTGCCAAAGGTTCATAGGTGGTATCCTTTTTCTAGACTTGTACGGCGGTACTTTTCGATGGGTTGCCCCAACGCCGCTGATTTGATTAACACTCAGCGACCACCTAACCGATGGGATATTTAATCATACCAGTATTATCTTATTTTACAAAACAACTTCTTCGCCTTCTTCAGATTTTACACCAGCCATCAGCAAACCGACTTTTTCCCGAGTTGCCTGGTCACGATTGAGGATTTCCATGATTTTCCCTTCATAAATAACAGCAATCCGATCAGAAAGGGCAAATATTTCATCCAGATCTTCAGATATCAATAAAACGGCTGTGCCGGCTTTCCGTTGTTCAAGAAGCTGCTCACGGACATATTCAGCAGCACCAATATCCAAGCCACGGGTGGGTTGAGCAGCAATGATCACACGTGGTTGCCGGGATAGCTCACGGGCAAGCACAACTTTTTGGATATTGCCACCTGAGAGGCTTTTAGCCAAGGTTTTCTGTGAAGGTGTCTTTACCTGGAATTGGTCAATTAAGCGATCGGTGTGATCAGCGATATCTTTGAGTTTCAACAAACCATTGTTTGAAAATTTCGGCTGTTTGTGTTCCCGCAAGATCATATTTTCAGTCACAGAAAAATCGCCAATCATCCCGTCTCGCATCCGCTCTTCTGGAATATATGAGAGCATCCGTTTAGTTAACTTTTCAGGGTCATAGCCCGTCACGTTTTCACCCTCCAGGTAGATTTTTCCTGATGTCGGTTTACGTAAACCCGCCATAACCTCCGCCAGTTCACGCTGTCCGTTTCCGGAAACACCAGCCAGACCTAAAATCTCTCCGGAATAAACCTCAAGGTCCACATCACACAATCCCTGGGTCCCACGGTCACTGTCACAGGAAACACACTCGAGTTTGTAACGTACTTCACCTCGTTGAACAGCCTCGGTGCTGGTGATGAAATCAATCTCATGGCCAACCATCCAATTTGCCAGGATGGTCTTTGTCACTTCAGAGGTAGGACGGGTGCCGATTTTCTTGCCGTTGCGTAAAACCGTCACACGGTTACTGATGTCGACGACTTCGTGTAGTTTATGAGAGATAAAGATAAGTGCATAGCCATCGTTGACCATCTGCCGCATAATCACGAATAATTCGTCCACTTCTTGAGGTGTTAGGACAGCTGTAGGTTCATCAAGGACCAACAATGCTGCGCCACGGTAAAGCGCTTTAATGATCTCTACTCGCTGCTGCTGACCAACAGATAGCTGCCATACGTAAGCATCTGGATCCATCTTTAAGCCATAGGTGTCGGCTAGTTCAATGATTCGCTTGGAAACCAAGTCTAGGTCTGTCAGGGGAGGGCGGGATGAACGCAATCCCAATGCCACATTTTCTGCAACCGTCAGCGTATCAACCAGCATGAAGTGTTGATGGATCATCCCAATGCCCAGCTTGATGGCATCGGTCGGTGAGGTGATTTTAACCTGTTCACCATTAATAAAAATCTCGCCCTCATCTTGGTGATACATACCATACAGGATTTTCATCAATGTGCTTTTTCCAGCGCCATTTTCGCCTAGCAGGGCGTGAACTTCACAGCTTTTGACATCGAAATCAACATTGTCATTGGCGAGCACACCAGGAAATCGTTTCGTAATTCGCCGCATTTCCGTTAATTCAAGTCGAGGTTGGCCCGATGGCAGAGTTTTGATTTCATTCATCTCATTATCCATTTTCAATAATTATTAATTGATTTTTGATTTCGGAAGTCCGAATGGACTTCCGAAATCCTGATATTGTGATTTATTGTTTTTTACGGCAGTTCGATTACGATTGTGCCGTCGATAATCCCTTGGATGGTGGCTTCAGCAGCAGCCAATACGTCAGCAGGAATATCAATTTCGGAGTTGAAAGACATCACCTGACCGCCATTGGCAAGATCAGCGATAAAGGATTGGCCACCCAGGATACCCTGAGCACGTAAACTGATGATCTCTTTGAGGATCACTTCCCAGTGATAAACCTGACTGGCTACCACTGTGTCAGGGGCAAAGGAGGCCTGGTCGGCCTGTGTACCAAACCAATAACCGCCAGCTTCCTGGATCTTTCCAATCGCGCCAACAACCATCTGGGCTGTTCCTGTCAAGATATCTGCACCAGCAGCAATATGTGTTTCGGCCGCTTCAGCAGCGAGAGCTACATCAGAGAATGAACCAATATAGGTGACGCGCACATCAATGGTTGGATCTGTCGCTTTAACGCCGGCCACAAAGCCATCAACATAGAGTTTGGCATCACCGGTTTCAATTGGACCTACAACGCCAATCACTTTGCTTTCTGTCATCATGGCAGCCATGACACCATTCACATAACCACCTTCATGAGAGGCTGCTTCATAAGCATAGATGTTTGGAATTCCAAAGGTGTCCACAGTGGTACCCCAGGCAAAGCTGATGTCCGGGAAGTCCGGTGCAATTTCCTGCAATGAGGAGCCATACTGTGACCCATGGGCGATGACCATATCATAGCCACTGGCAGCATAGTCACGAACTGCGGCGGCTGCATCATCAACAACGAACATACTCTCTGAGTAAACGAACTGGATCACATCCTCGCCATATTCTTCCTGCAGGGCGATCATGGCGTCGTAAATACTCTGCGTGAAGGCGAAGTCGTTGATAGCACTTGGTGAAACGATGGCAATGGAGAGCTGTTCCATTTCAAAGGGTTCGATTTCTTGACCGCCAATGATATCCGCAATGGTGGCTTCAGCAGCCGCCATGACATCAGCAGGAATATCAATTTCGGAGTTAAAGGACATCACCTGGCCGCCATTGGCTAGATCAGCGATGAAGGATTGTCCGCCCAGGATACCCTGAGAGCGTAACTCAATGATCTCTTTCAGGATCACTTCCCAGTGATAAACCTGGCTGGCAACGACCGTGTCGGTGGCAAATGAGGCCTGGTCGGCCTGTGTACCAAACCAATAACCGCCAGCTTCCTGGATCTTTCCAATCGCGCCAACCACCATCTGGGCGGTGCCGGTCAAAATGTCTGCGCCAGCAGCAATATGCGTTTCAGCAGCTTCAGCTGCCAATGCTACATCGGAAAACGAACCAATATAGGTCACACGTACATCAATGGTTGGATCTGTCGCTTTAACGCCGGCCACAAAGCCATCAACATAAAGCTTGGCATCACCGGTCTCAATTGGACCCACAACACCAATCACTTTGCTTTCTGTCATCAAAGCAGCCATGACACCGTTGACAAAACCGCCCTCATCTGATGCTGCTTCGTAGGCGAACACGTTGGGAATGCCAAAGGTATCCACTGTGGTGCCCCAGGCAAAGCTGATATCCGGGAAATCAGGTGCAATTTCCTGTAAGGAGGAGCCGTACTGGGAACCATGAGCAATGACCATATCAAAACCACTCGCGGCATAATCTCGGATTGCGGCAGCTGCATCATCGACGACAAACATGTTCTCTGAGTAGACAAACTCGATCACATCCTCACCATATTCTTCCTGGAGGGCGATCATTGCGTCGTAAATGCTTTGCGTGAAGGCAAAGTCATTAATCGAGCTGGGAGAAACTACGGCAATTCGTAATTTTTCCATGACCTCTGGTTCTTCTACCACTGGTTCTTCGACAACCGGCTCTTCAACCACCGGTTCTTCTTTGGGTGCACATGCGGTGAACAGGAACACCAGAACCATGGCTAAGGCTAAAATTTTATACATCTTTTTCATCTTGATTTTCTCCAATATTTGTTTTGGGTTAACGACTACTTTTCTTCCGTGTAACAGTTAATTATTACGGTTTTTCCTATAGGGCCTCCTTAGTTTCCAAAATAGATATTTAGTATCGGGTTGGCAGCAAAGATTTTCTATGCTACCAATAATTATCCATTATCAAAATGATAATGCCAACAATAAAACAAATTAACGCTAACCTTCACGTTCAAAAGGCTTGGTTAATGCAGCCGGGGCACGAACTTTAGAGACCGAAAGTGTTAGCACCAAGATGGTCAGGATATATGGCATCATGACCGCAAATTCTGGGGCAATTGGGATGCCCAAGACCTGGATCCACAACTGAAGGCCATTCACCAGGCTAAAGAGGAGGGCGCCAGCCAAAACGCCCCAGGGTCGCCAAGCGCCAAAATAGACCAACGCAACGGCGATAAAACCCTGTCCAGCCGTCATCCCCTGTTGAAAAACGTTTAACAAAGCTACTGAGAGGGAAGCACCAGCTAAACCAGACATCGTGCCGCCAAAAATCACTGTAAAATATCGCACCCCGGCAACACTCACGCCAAGGGAATCCGCTGCTTCAGGGTTTTGCCCAACAGCACGGATCTTCAATCCAAGCGTCGTCTTGTTGAGGACATAGGAAGAAACCGGCACCAAGAGAAACGCAATGTAAACCAGGATGTTCTGGTTGAAGAAAATATTACCAACCCAGGGAATGCTGCTCAAGAGTGGAATTTCAATTCTTGGGAATCCGCTGACCGTCTCAACGGTACCAACTAATAACTGGAATAATAAATTGCTCATCCCCAAACCAAACAGGTAAAAACCGATACCGCTAATGCCCTGTTTGGCATGAAGATTGATCGTCACAAATGCCATCGCCAGTCCCATCAAGGCACCGACACCCATGCCCGCCAAAACACCCAGCCAAAGATTGTCTGTAAGTTTGGCGATATAAAAGGCGAAGAATGCCCCCAGCAACATTTGGCCTTCAACGCCTAAATTCAACACACCGCTGCGTTGACTATAGGCCTCGCCAATCGACGCAAACAAATAGGGCGTTGCCAGGCGGATGCCTGAAGCCAGGATCCCAAGGAGAACCGTAGGGGTAAATAAATCAGAAATCATGAGTTTTTCTCCTCTGTTATTACCGGTTCATTAAATAATTGGGCTTTTGATTGATCTTCATCCTGTTCAAGTGAAATCCGTCTACGCTGACGTTTCTTGCGATAAATATCACTGCTGACGACAAAAACAACCACCAGGCCGTTGAGGGCGATAATCAAAGCGGAAGGGATCTGGACAACCCTCTGCATGGCGTTCGCACCGACCAATAACGCCCCAAACAAAATTGAGGCGGGAATGGTCCCAATCGGATGTAATTGTCCAAATAACGCTGCCACAATACCATTGAAGCCAGCACTTCCGGTAAATCCTGTGGGTGAGCCATCCGTAATCATACGGTAGTTAACACCGTAGACCTGCATCGCGCCTGCTAGCCCAGCAAATGCGCCGCTAAGCAAGAGAGCCACCACAATATATCTCTTTACTTTTATGCCGGCATAATGGGATGCATGGGGATTCTGCCCAACAGCACGGATTCGATAACCCAATGTTGTTCGCCATAATAGAAAATATACAAAAAACGCAAGGAAAACGGCAATCAATGCGCCTAAGTGCAGCCGGGTAGGAACTAGGCGGGGAAATCGATAAGCTTCTGCAAGCCGGGCTGTTTGTGGGATCTGCGAGGCAATATCCGCCTGGGCTGGGTCAATCATTGGGCCAGTGAGGAAAAAATTCATCAGCTGAACGGCAATGGCGTTCATCATAACCGTACTCAATACCTCATTGACATTAAAATACGCCTTCAAGATGCCAGGAATCCCACCCCAAATACAGCCGCCTAGCGTACCAACCAACATCCCAATTGTGATCATCAACCAACCAGGCAGCCCCACAAAATATAAACCCACCCAGGTGGCCATCAAAGCGCCCACGATCATCTGACCTTCACCACCAATGTTGATGACGTTGCCACGGTAGGCAATACAAATCCCAAGACCCACCAACAATAGCGGTGTCGCCCGCACAAGCGTCTCAGCAAAGGCATTGCTGCTACCAAATGCCCCGTCGATTAAGGCCTGATAAGCAAGAAGTGGGTTGACTCCCAGGATAATTAACATCACTGCCCCGACAAGCAGGGCAGCAAGGGTGGCAAAAACGGGTAATAATCCATCAATAAGGGAACCTAAGCGAGATTTCATCGGTAATATTCTCTCCGCGTCGTCAACTAATGGCGAAAATAATGCACACTTGTTTGATTTTACCTGATTTACAGAAGTTCCGAGCCACTTCTAAAATAGTTACTATGCACTGCCTGAATATGCTAACGTCCATTGATTGTTGATTAAAGCAACGACAACGACAATTTATTCAAACACAATCCATTTTACTATAAAAATATTTGGGATATTTAATTGTCTAGACGGGCAATTTTCACACCTTTGGCTTCATTTGTACAAATTTTGTTTGAAGGTGACCTATCTGATTGACTGGTTGCAAGTGCCAATCATCATGAGGGTAGATTGTACATACCTTTTACATCCATTTAGCTTAATCGAGATATGAAATCCGTGCACAAACCATTCTTTGGTAGGGCAGATACATAATCTTCCAAATTTGTTAACCGCTTTTGTTGGAAACTGGGGATTAGCCTTGTAAAGGAAAACTCGATTTAGACAAG
>JAHYJN010000057.1 GCA_019428905.1 Candidatus Brevefilum sp. | reverse complement strand
CGCGCCGTTCATCAGTTCGGTCGCGCCAACCTTCGACTGAAATAGCCGGTGTCACATTTCCTAAAGCAGCCATTCGCTGGGCAGTTTTTTCATCAATCAAGGTTCCATTGGTGTAGAACATGAATAAAACATCCGGATGTTTTTCTGCTGCATCTAGCAAGCCCTTTCCTTCTGATCGGTAAGCCAGCGGTTCTCCGCCGCTGATGACCAAGAACCTTACGCCCCACAACGTTTTCGATTCAGTGATGATACGGTCAAAAGTAGACCAATCCAACTTTTCTGCGGTGGATCCGGCACTTGCATAACAACCTGTACATTGCAAATTGCAAGTCTGCCCTGGACTAATCGTCAACGTACTTGGAGGATACATCCCAAATTCCTGGGTGAAGCGAGCGATTGCTGATTGTTCCCCTCCCTTGACCAGGGCTCCATGGATCAGGTTGTGAGCAATGGAACGCAATGTTGCCTCAGATAATCTTCGGGCAAGTATCCGATCGAAGGTTTTTATGAAAGCATCTCCGAACAATGTCCGATCAGTCAATATACCAGGTGGGAGAGAGGATAATAATGGGTTGGCAAGGCGAATGCGGGAAGAAACAAATTTTCCTGTCTGTAATACGCCGTACCGCAAGGATGCTGATTTTGAAAGGAGGGGGGATATTCCCACAGCAACATCCAGCCCCACGTTGAAAGCTGTATTTTTTAAAAACCCATTTGTAAGTGAATTTGCAACCATTTTCTACCTTCATGTCGATCGTTTGATTGCACGCATCTCCTGCTGGCTTATTTGATGCATTTTACGAAAGTAAACCCAGCCCAGGATCATTTTTTCCTCTGCCACCAATCCAGATACCACGCCAGGATAAGCGCCAGACCAAGGAGAAGTAATAGGTACCCAATTACGAAGGGATTGGTGAATTTGACCCGTCCTAAATAACGTTTACAGAAATTATTAGGGAACAGGTACATCACTCCAATGGTCTCGATTGTTTTATTTCCAATCGATTAAGCTTTTTCTTGCTTGCTTAGAGTTTCTATCTTTGATTCCAAATCCTGTAGGTCTTCCTTCGTAACCAGGCCTAATTCATCCAAGGAACTCTTGACCTCGTCATGGATCAGTTTACGTAAGCTCTGACGTTCTTCATCCCCGCGTTGAACCAGTCTTTCAACCCAATCCTTGGCTTCATCTTTTTGAACTTCACCACGTCGGATGAGTTCGTCTACGATCTTTTGGGCTTTCTCATGGGTCATTGAGAGAACGCCGATTCCTGCTAAGACACTTCGTTCAAACAAGGTACGCATATTAACCTCCTTAATCGGTTTTAATATTCTGAATATAAAGCAATGCCAATCGTTCCCGGTCCCACGTGAACGCCAATGACCGGACTAAACTCTACAGTAAAAATTTCCTTACAATTCAGACGCTTTTCAACTTCGCCTCTGAATCTTTGTGCGGCCTGAGGGACGTTTGCATGCGCAATTCCCACATGCACAGGGCGCCCGTTTGCTTGTTGTTCTGCAAGATCAATCAGGCGTTGCAAAGCTTTCTTCTTAGTACGCACGCGTTCCAATGCGTCAATTTTTCCTTCGGAGTTAATAAAGAGGATGGGTTTGATGTCGAGAGCAGTCCCAAAGTAACGGGATGCCCCATGGATCCTTCCACCTCGATGCAAATATTCCAATGTGTCCACAGCGAAAAAGACATGCAGATGTTTAACCACTTCATCGGCTGCCTGTCTTACTTCCTGCAAACTTGCGCCTTGCTCCGCAGCCCGGGCTGAGGCAAGAATGATCATCACTTGTCCCATTGAAGTGATACGAGTGTCAATAATCTCCACTGGCACTCGGGTAAACTGACGCGCTGCAGCCTGAGCTGAATCCACCGTGCCACTAATGCCAGAGGAAATCAACGGTACAACAATGCCAGTTGCTCCTTCATCAGCCATATTTTCGAAAGCCATAAGAAAGTCCTGAATAGATGGTTGCGAGGTAGTGGGAAGGTGTTTGCTATTAGGCAAGCGCATGTAAAATTCCTCAGGGGTGATATCTATTCCATCGAGGTAGGTTTCGTTTCCCCAATGAATTTTCAGCGGAATTACGCAAATAGCATATTGCTCAACCCATTCTGTGGGAAGATTTGCAGTACTGTCTGATAAAATAGCGATGTTATTCATCAAGCCTCCTTGCCGAAAATAACGAAAATATTCGTTAAAAAAATCAACTGGATAAGATCTTGACCACTTCCCGCGTGAACTTGCCCAACTGTCGCCTGCTTTCCTCACTCAATTGGGAAAGCGCATCTTCATACTGACTGATTTGAGCAAGCAGGATGGTAGAAAAACGGCGATTCTTGCGCTCCAACACAGAAAGGAACATGCCGATGCCGCTTAATGCGCTCAGACCAACCTCCTGGGGTAATCCGATCCGATGCAGATGGTCTATCAGAGCACGAACCTCAGGCTCTTCCTGGATCGTCGCTAACATTAAGATCACAGCCGTGATCAGTTCTGTGACATAAATGAGCGGAGAACTCCTTTCCGGATTACGTAATAAAAGATTTGAAAGCAGGTCTTCGTAACCCCCTGCTTGCCCTTCTCGCAACTGCTCCAAGATGTGCTCTTTGGCAACTCGCCAGTCTTCCAAATCAGAGAGATTTCCAGCCAATTCAGCGAGTAAACGATTGGCTTCTTGTGTCGGATAAAAGACGACGGTTGGGCGACCTGGTCCCTGTTGATCCGGATTGGATTGGTACTCAGACCGTACAAGCCCTTTTTCTTCGAGCAGGCGCAACATCTCGTATGCAGTCACTTTACCGATACCCAGCCGTTTTGCAACGGCCCCGTAATGCACAGAGTGTTCCATTTCCCGGTAGATATCCAGAAATTGGCTTAAAAATTGTTGCTGGCGATGAGTAAGTTTCTTTTTCATTTTAATTTCCGAAAATAACGAATTTATTATAACTCACTAATTTAAATCTTGTCAAGGGCGCATTGTGCGGTGTCCAGGACATAACTTAGCATTAGTTGATTGGGCGTTCGAGTTGACCACGCCCAAAGGGGGCTGCGCACGGGCGCTATTCTTTTGAGTTGATAAGTTGATAGTGAAAATGACCGAAGACCGAGGACCGAAGACGGGGGATTTTGGCTGGTCGCTGAGCCATCGCCTGATCCCGCTACGGCTGCGCCTTCGGGAACAGGTGGCGCTTGGCACTTCGCTGGGCGACTGTGGCGATCCGTTAAATATGAGGAGGTGTATATAAACGAATATCAAACACCAAGAGACGCTAGAACAGGCCTAACTAACTACTTTGAGTTTTATTATTATCAAAAACCACATCAGTCCCTGGTAAACCAGACACCAGCCGAAGTGCATTTAGCTGGAAAAAACATTGTACAATTAACTCATCTAGAAATGGAGGATTCCACCTTATTTTGATATCTCTTCGTGTCAAAAAATGGGGACCACCTCAAACAGGCTTTAGCCCCAAGGAACTTCTGTGTTTCGTCACCTCTAAAAGAATTCATTTCCACATTTACTAGTGTGATATAAATTATCCTAAGTTATAATTATTTTCAGTTAAGATTGCCGTCTAAGACGAATATACGATTGAATTTCATTGTTTGGTATGAAATTCAATATGATTATTGATCAATGATTGTATAAGGAGCGAATGGGTGAAGACTGTATTGTATATTTCAATTGGACTGGCAACAGTAGCCTTAGCAAGATGGATTGTGTTAAGATTGGGTTTTTCCGGAAAATTAATTCTTGGCGGGCTTGGAGCCTGGCTGGGAGCAAGAATATTTTCCTCACTAGATATTACTATTGGTACAGGCATCATTTCAACAGTGGCACCATTTGTAATTGGGTTTGTTGTAATGATGGTTATGATTTATTTTATTACTCGTCTTTAGGGGCATAAAGAGAACTGTTGTTCCGATGGTTGATGTACTATTTTTAACAAAGAAGGAAAAATGACTACAGAACCAACCTTAAATAAGCAAGACCAACAGAAACCAAAATTCGTCATCCAGAGCAATCACTCGGATGCTGTCTACGGCATAGGTATTATCGGCGCTTGGGTCTATTTCTTCAAGCATGCTGCGACAACAGGAGGGCGGATCAAGGCCTTTTTCAAAGGTTTCTTTTGGCCGGCGTTTTTAGTTTACGAGTTATTCGTCTTTCTGAACAAGGAGTAGCCCTGCCATTATTCAATTAATCAGATCCGTTGCAATCCTTGGCCAGACTTCGTGGCTGATAGCTCATGGCTCATAGCTGATAGCCAATCCACCATTGATCAGAGTCAGACCTTGGACATGTGCTTTCCCGACCGGCGAATACACCCCCGATTGCGCCGGGCTCCTGACTTGCACCGATTCACTTCAGATTGGATAACAATTAAAAAAGAAACCTGTGGTCATGGTAGCTTGCTGGTCCTTTAAGGAGGCTATGCACTCAGGGGAACATCGAGATTGCAAGGCACACTCCCCGCTTCAGGGGGAGGGCTGGCTCGGTTCTCCTGAACCAAGCATGTGTCTGATGTATTTTGATAACACTTCAGGCTTGGGTGGGGGTCCTGATTGGGCGTTCCAGTTGACCACGCCCAAATGGGACCATATCTTGAGAGCCATATCCCGCAAACCTCCTCTTGGAGGCGAGCATCTGCACCACGCTAATGGCTTATCTCCTGCAGTACTCCACGACCACATCCCCAAACACCGGGCTTCTCGTCATCTGCCCAAGGCTGTTCTGGATGACCAGTTGAACCTCTAACGTAAAGGTCCCAAAAGACTGGTCAAAGCCGGTCTGGCTCGCCAAGACGTTCATATTCACAGATTTGGCGTATCTTGCACCGCCCTGAGGATCCATGGCGCTATTGAGCCATTCTGATGTATTCCCATTTTCGTCCTTTAGGCGGTAAAAGAGCACAACTGCGGTGATCCCTGCGGGGTCAGTCGCCTCCGCACTGACCAGCGCCGCGAAAGGCGAGCAATAGCCATAATATACCAGATCAGGCTCGATGTTTAAGTTGGCAAAACCGGGTGTGGGTGCCAATGTGGGGGTCACCGTTTCGGTGGGTGTCAACGTGGGGGTAGCTGTTTCGGTGGCTATCAGCGTGATGGTTGGGGTGAGGATGGGCGTGGGCGTGACTGTTGCCTCACTGATAAACACGACCGACTCTGTCACCGGTCCCCAGGCGCCTTCGCCATTTTGAGCGCGCACCCCCAGCACATACCGCCCTGGTGCCGTCGGATCCCACATATACATGATTGTGAACAGCTTGTTAGCCGGATCAGGGTTGGGGGTTGTGAAAACCACCTGGTCGTTGATGAGCAGTTCCCCCTTCATCACCTTTTGCGAGTCGGTGATGTGAAAAACGACCTGATAAGGCGCCAGAGGCAAACGGCTTTCGTTCAGCGGCGCATCAATCCAGGCCTGCGGCTCGCCCATCGGCGCCAGATAGCCAACCTGCGTAGATTGGGGCTGAGATGGATTACACCCTGCCAGCACTAAGGCTACACACAACGCGGTAAAAAGAATTCTTTTCTTCATCGTAACACCTCACTCGCCTTTTGGCTTTTCTTCAGTCACGATATTAGGGCCCCAAGGGATTCGTAAAGCTCCACGTATCTATGCCGCCGCCGGTACAGGGCACCCACGGCTGGCTGCTGCCTGGGCTGTAACAATATTCCGTTGCGACCATCGTCGAAAAGCCGCCATAAAACAGGTATTGGCTGTCCGTGTACTTAATACACCCGGTTGGGCTTGCGTTTTTCAGCGGCGCCAACTTCACAGGTATATCCACAGACTGCCCGGGTTGTATAAATGGAATGTCCACCTGCACGAGCTCATAAAGCGGGCCTTCCAAAGGCTCACCTGGGAAGGGACTGTAATGCTTGTTGGCGCTGCTATTCTCATTTTGTGGATCGGGCATTTGGTACACATTCTCGGTGTATACGCAGTCATTTCGATATTGCCCAATGCGGGTGTCGTTCTTTCCATCCACCGTAACTTGCAGGCGAATCTGACCCTGTATCTCTTGCCCCGCTGCTAATGATTCCGGCGAGGTTTTCCGGGTAACCCGAACCATCACGAAGCCCGGGAAAGTACCGGAGCCGGGCACAGGATGAACAATAGTGGGCGGCTGGAAACAGATTGGGAAATACCCGTAGTGATCGCCAAGATCATAACAACCCGTTTGGCTGTAAAAATATTGCGCATTTTCCATCCGGGATTTGATCTGCGCCTTGATTTCGGACTGGCATCCGTCGCCGCAGATAAATTCAGCCGTCTCAACATCACTCAGATAAGCCAACTCCTCCATCACCATCATGGTGACCGCCTCAGCGATCGCCTCATCCGAATCAGGGAGATTGGGCGGCAACCCCGTAGCATAAGTGACCGCGTAATCGACCGCGCTGTTGACAACATCCCGGCAGGCATCGCTATCCTCACAATAGGGAATGGTGTCGATGATGGCGTTGGCAATAAATTCTTTGGCATCGTTGATCGCCCCGACCACCAGGTCCCATCCGGCGGCAAGCATGCCCCAGAAGCCAGGATCGTTACATTTCATATTAACGCCGCACGACACGTAAGTTAATGGGCAGACCTCCTGCCCGGGAGAAAACCATCCGGAGGGATCTTGATCGATAATCACACAGGCCCATTTAGACCGGATTTCGTATGTTTGTGGTTGGTAAGTTTGCTCCAAAATTTCGATATCATATAAACTGGGTAGCTGCGATGCCAATGTAGGCAAGGTTCCTTCAGTGTGGGAGGATAAATGCCCCATATAAACCGTATTCGAGACACCGGTATACACGCTTTCATCCATGATGGTTAGAACGCGAATGGCGAGGGAAAATGGGTCACCCATTGGCCATTCCTGTTTGAAATATTGATACTGGTAATTTTTACCCTGACCTTGATATGGAGGATATTTTTTGGGTCCCTCTGGGTAGAGAACCTCCGAAAAATTCAGCAGGAAGATCCCTTCATTTTCGTTAACGTATGCCCCCAGCAGGCTTTTGGGATAGTAGCATACATGTAGGACGGTGAGTCTGCGATCGGAGAAACCTGGGCCAGTGAAAACGCCTTCGCTAATCGCCAGGCATACCTGGGAGGTTTCGGATAAGGCGGTCGATCGCCAGCGCAGCTCATATTTCTGCTGGTCGAGCGGTAGGACACTGTTGGGCACAATCGTCATCACCCCGACCCAATCGCCGCTGCCGCCGTTGGTGCAGCCGCCTTCGCCTTCAACCGAGCATACCTGTAGGAGGGTGCGGTAAACATTGCGATCCAATTGGCCCGCATAGACCAGTTTTCCACCCTGCCAGCCCCAAACCTCCAGGTGGACGCGCAGGTCGGGCGTATCCAAATTATCCACCAAACTGTTCAGATAGCGGTCTAGATTGAACTTTTCACCAGAGCCCGGCAGGAACATCCGATCGCCCTCTGGAACACGCATAGCCTGTGAATCATTGATCTGCACATACACATAAGCGGCGTCCAAATTAAATGGGAGCTGCAAATCGCCATTTTGGTCAATGATCGGCACATTCCCCTGAGGCATACCTCCTCCGCAATTCAAATTATCCAGTGGGAAGGAAATGGGCGGCCCGGCGCTTTCGCCATAGAGATTGAAGGTCGAGGCATAATAGGTAACCAGCCCATACTGATCCTTATCGTAGACGTTCAATGAACCGTTCAGGCTGCCATCCGTCCAAGGTGGTAAGGTGGCGATCCGTTCGAATTCACCGCCATCCCGCGAACGGTACACAAAATAGCCCTCCTCTACGGGGTCCAGGAAGCGTTGGGGATAGACTAAAACGGTGCAATCATCATCAAAGATTTTGCCAAATATCTTGGGTGCGGGGGGAAGTTTCCCCGAATCTGTCGGAGGCGTCACTGGCGTGTCTGCAGGTTGTGTGGACGTTGGTTGGATAGAGACAGGAATATCTGTGGATTCTTTGGCTGGATCCTTTTGGAATAGTTTCTTCAGGAAAAACTGGACATCGTTAATCATCCCCCATTGGGGCATCGATGCAGGATCCGCTTGGGGTATTGCCGGAGGATCTGACGTAAATTCAGGCGGTTCATTGGCGGGGTCATACCCTGGGACAATGTTGGGATTGCTCACTGGTAAAGGGGGGTTGGGGATCAAAATCTGGCTGCCAGTCGGCAGTAAATCCCGTGGATCAAATGTCGGGTTTGCCTGCTGAATGGTCTCCACAGGGAGATTGACCCTGAGTGCAATTTCCTCCCACGTTTGCTCGTCTCCAACGAGCAGCGGTGAGCCAGTTGCGATTTCCGGGCCAGCCTCCACCAGCACGACATTTGAGATGCCCGTTCCGCCAGAAGCATCGACCGCCCGTGCCACCAGAATAAATTTCCCGGTCGTGCCGGGCTGCCATAGCCATGGCACCAGAACCTGTGTACTCCCGGATTGTGCTTCTGTAAGGGGATACATACCATATAGAATGCTGTTGACGTACAGCTCTACTGCTTTGACCGGTTCTACGCTTTCCAGATATATTTGAATCGGGATTGGGTGATTAAGCGGCCATCCGGATTGGTTCTCTGGATGCATTAGTCGAATTCGGATCGGGTTTGACCCGGATGGAAGTTGTTCTTCCACAGATGGAATCTGGCGTAAACCCCAGCGCCCAAGGAAAAATAAACCCACTGCCCCAACCAGCAAAATAATCATCAAAGCCGGCCAAATCCATTTCTTCTTCATTGCCTTCCTCCTGGGGGTTTTCTTAAAGTGAGCTGGATTGCGTCAATTCATCCTTAGATGATGAGAAAAAGATACTTAAAGGGCAGCACGTTGTCGACCTCCCTAATTTAGTATCACTTTGAATGGAAAACTTTTATGTAATTCTAACAACGAACCTATCCGGTGACAAGCCTTGTTATGTTACGTGCGGTCTGATTACGGCAAATTGATCATCAAGGGTTCTTTGTGTAAATGTGGAATGCCAGTCAAAGATTTCAAAAAAACAGTATACTGAAACAAAGTATAAAAGGATCAGCACAGATTCAAAAGGAGTTTGGATGAGTAGAAGATTGAAAGAGGCTCTGATTGGGGGCGCGTTATTGGGCATTATCTGCGTGGTGGGTGCGTATCTTCGCTCCGGTTCGACCGCCTCACCGATTGTAATTTTCTCACTTTGGTACAACCGTGTGATTATTGGCCTGGCTGTGGGCGCTCCCTGGAATGAAACAAGTAGAATTAAGGCCTTGCTTCGGGGGGCACTTTTGGGGCTTTTGGTTTCCTTTGCTTACTACAGCTCGACAGGATTTCAAGATCACATCAGTTTTGTAGCTGGGATTTTGTATGGCGTACTGATAGAAGCATGGCTCACGAGATCAAAAAAATAAGCGGCAAGTCTCCAAAAACGAAAATTTCAAGATAAAGTTTGTCTCGATTAGACACATCAAATATAAAAATGAAAACAATTATTCGAGTTCTAGCAATTTTCTTCAGCGTTGTCATAGCGATCGGTTTGCTCGCTGCCACCATTTTCTTCCTCAGTAATCGCACCAATGGGCAGATCATCTCAGCTGGTGAACGGCGCAGGTACTTATTGTATGTGCCTGAAAGTTACAATCCAGAGCGTTCGACCCCACTGATCATCAACATTCACGGCCTTGTTCAATGGCCGGCCAACCAGATGCGGGTCAGCCAATGGAACGAATTGGCAGATGAACACGGATTTATCGTCGTATACCCCTCAGGGACTGGAGTCCCTTTGCGTTGGCGTGTGACAGATGACCCCGAAAAGGAGATCGCTTTCTTTTCGGACCTGATCAGCAAGCTCGAGGGTGAATACAACATTGACTCAACCCGTATTTATGCCAATGGGCTCTCCAATGGGGGTGGTATGACAATGTTGCTTGCCTGCAGACTATCAGACCGGATCGAGGCTGTGGGTATGGTGGCCGGCGCCTTTCAAAGCACGTGTGAGGATAATGCGCAACGACGACCTGTGCCTGCGATCTTTTTCCATGGTCAAGAGGACCCAATTGTGCCCTATGAAGGCGGAGCATATGAACGCACTGGCATACCTTTGCCCAATATCCCAGAATTTGTCGCTGCTTATGCACAAGGGAATGGTTGTCATCCAACGCCAACGACCTTGATGGAAACCGGGAATGTTTCTGGGATACGGTATGCGGCATGTCACCAGGATGCGGATGTCGTCTTCTACACCATCCGTGATGGTGGACATAACTGGCCCGGCGGTTCACCGTTACCGGAATGGATCACCGGAAAGACGAGCCAGGAGATTGATGCCACGCAATTGATGTGGGATTTTTTCCAGGAATATTCACTAAAACCATAAACAGTTGGGATCCTTGTAAAAGCTTTGTCTAAATACAAGTTGATTGCTCCTAATAGAATAAACCATCGCTACGATACGCTTGGATGAGCCAATACAGATCTAAAGTTCTCCAGTTCTTGGATTCAATGAGCAAATACACAAGAAACTGATCAATCATCTTCCTTTTTCAACACCCTCCTCATAAACAGCTTGATAATATGGATATATAGGATATAATTTATCATATTATTACTGTGTCTGCATGAATTTTCGGTCAAATTGACCAAGGAGCCTATCCCATGAAAAACCGTAATTTTTCCAGCCTGATGATGGCCACACTCACCCTGGCGGTGACCCTGCTCATCGCCGCCTGCACCCCTGCCGAACCGGCGGAGCTAGAACCAACACCCACCATTGCTGTGCTCGTACAGGATACCGATGCATCAGCCCAACCAGCGGTTGAAGAACCGCTAGAAGACCCACAGGAAGAACCAGCAGAACCTGTCGACGACCCGGAACCCGGCGAGCGTCCGGTCATCACCCTCATGCAGTCGATTTACCGCCACCCATTGGAAAACCTGGACGCCCTGCCCACCCTGGGCGTTCCCGGCGATGGCGAACCCGATGACATCCTGCTTCTCGTCCAGCTGACAGGGCTTGAGGGCGGGCAAGACCCAGCAGATTACGAGGTGCAATTCGCCATCAACGGGGTCACCCTGCAGAAAACCATCACCCCGGTAACACAGGTAGGTGACGGGGTTTTTTGGGCACTGGACCAGTTTCCGATGCCCTTTGACGCTAATGATCACGTGCTGATCAAGCTGGAGGCATGGGTCGACCTGCCGTCCGGCGGCGAGAGACGACATGTCGTGGAAGAAGTCTTCCTGGCCAATTGCGGCTGGACCGCGACCCTCTCTGGGGGTAAAAGTGGCGAGATCAAAGGTGACCTGACCTTCCCCACCGAGACCTTTTCAGGCGCCACAGCCGAGCAGCTCGCTGAATTGGCCAATGCTGGTTACTTCGGACCGACGGGTGAAGACGGTTCGGAAATGCCTTCCACGGATGAATTAGCCAGCGGGCCAGTTTCCTACATGCTTGGCAACCGCCAGACTTTTCCCTATATGCAGATCATCCCTGGCCAAGCAGCCATTGGCATGCTGGAACTAAATAATCTTTCCTTCGGTGAACAGGTTTCGGTAAATATGGATATTAATGACGACGTCCAAAAAGATGGCAGCTTTTCAATCGACCTGATGGAATTGATGACCATGTCAAGCTTCGTTGCCAGTGGTGAGTTTTTCTGGCATGTTGACAGCCTGTGCAGTATGGACGTGATCATTGAGATCGGACGCAACCCCTACCCGGATGGCTTGGTGCCGGTGGGATTACCGTAGAAGGGTGAGCAAGCAATCTCCAGCCACATAAAGGCAAATTGAACGAAGACCGGGGATGATAGCTCAAAGCTCAAAGCTCAAAGCTCAAAGATGAAAGCTGGTAGTAGGTAGCTGGTAGCTACCATCAACATGGCAAACATTGCGCATTCGAAACGTCCTCCCCTCTTTAGGGGGAGGGCTGGGGTGGGGGTCATGAATTGCACATACGCCTGATGCTATTCGTCCATCTATTTCCACCCCTTTAATAGAAATTTTCTCCGTACATGTGCAATTTATGATAAAATTTTTAATAACATCGATCATCCAATTCAACACATCATAACCGGAAGGAGAAATCGCTCATACTATTGCAACCTTAAAGTAATCGTGATTTACATTGATACACAAACAGGGCAATCGCAAAGTGAGAGAAATGTCTGTAATATCACTGTTCGCGAGTTAACAGACCCCATCCCCAGCCCTTCCCCTCGGGGAGGGGAAGGGTGCCCGTAGGGCGGGAAGGGGTGCTTGCAGAGTGAAGATCGTTGATTCTGTGAAAATATTTGACTTTGCAATCGCCCTAGATACACAAAACGTTACTATGGTCATATTCTATAAGGAGATATAAAATGAGCAGAAAATTATTGACGTTTGTGGTCGTATGGTGCATTTTTGCGATCGCATTATCCGCAAGTGTGACACCCGTTGCTGGTTCCAAGGATGACAATGTACGTGTTTGGGTCACCTATCAGAGCGGACGACAGGCGGAAGTCCGTGAGTCCCTCGACCGGCAAAATGCACAGGTTCACTATGATTTTCCGCAGCTCGAAGCCTATGTGGTCACCCTGCCTGCATCGGCGTTGAACGGCATCCTGCGCAATCCTTTTGTGGAGGGTGTCGAAGAGGACCCCGTTCGCTACCCAATTGAGCCGGTAAAGGCGGATCCCCAAGCCATCAATGCGGATTCCGGGCAAACGATCCCATGGGGGATTGACGCCGTCCAAGCCCGTGATGTCTGGGACGCTGACCGGAATGCAGTTATCGATCCAGGTGCACCCACGGGTGCAGGCGTGACCGTGTGCATCATCGACACGGGCTATTATGTTGGACATGAAGACCTGAAAGCCGAAATAACGGGCAAATCGCAGGTCGATAATGATTACAAGACCGATGGCGCCGGCCATGGCTCACACGTTGCTGGGACCATCGGCGCCTTGAACAACGGTTTAGGCGTGGTGGGCGTCAGCCCGGGTATGATCAATTACCATATTGTGAAGATCTTCAACAACGATGGCGTCTGGACTTCTTCATCAGACCTCGTCGCTGCAATTTATGAGTGCCAGAGCGGCGGCGCAAATGTGATCAGTATGAGCCTGGGTGGAACGTTTAAAAGCCGAACTGAAGAAAAAGCCTTTAATGCCCTCTATTCAGGCGGCATCCTGCATGTGGCTTCCGCAGGCAACGACGGCAATACACGCCTGTCGTACCCGGCATCCTACAGCTCGGTTATCTCCGTCGCCGCAGTCGATTCCGACCTGGTTGTTGCAGATTTCTCGCAGAAGAACTCATCCGTGGAACTGGCTGCGCCCGGGGTCAGCGTGCTTTCCACTGTACCGTTCGTTGATGTAAGTGCGGTGGCTGTAGCCGATGTGACCTATAATGCCTTTCACATTGAAAATGCAGCACGTGGTACAACCAGTGGCGCTCTGGTCAATGGGGGCTTATGCAACAGCACCGGATCATGGTCTGGTCAGGTCGTGCTTTGCCAACGCGGTGAGATTTCCTTCTATGACAAAGTCATCAACGTGCAGAATGGCGGCGGGGCTGCGGCATTGGTCTACAACAACGAGCCTGGCAGTTTCTATGGTACGCTGGGGGATGGTTCATCATCTATCATCGCGCTTAGCCTAAGCCAGGAAGACGGCGGATACCTGGTTGCCAATAAGATAGGTGTGACTGCAAATGTCACAAGCACTTTCATATCCCCCGGCAGCGGTTACGAAGCCTGGGATGGCACCTCGATGGCCGCCCCCCATGTGTCGGGCGTAGCGGCGCTGATCTGGTCTGCCGATTTGACCTTGACGAATATCCAAATCCGTGACGCGATGAACGCCACCGCCTTCGATTTAGGCGCGGCTGGGCGGGATAACGCCTACGGCTATGGCTTGGTCCAGGCTTATGATGCCTGGGTATATCTGGGCGGCGGCGGGGGCGGGACCACCGATGATCCGCCTACTGTCAGCATTACCAGCCCTGTAGCGGGTGCCACCGTATCCGATACGGTCAGCATCCTTGCTACCGCCAGAGATGATGTTGGTGTGTCCCAGGTTGAATTCTTCGTGGATGGCAAAAGCATCGGCTTCGGCATGGAAGGGTCAGATAGTTGGAGTATTTCTTGGGTTACAACAGGCTATGCAGATGGAAGCCATACCGTAAAAGCGACGGCCACAGACACCATTGGGCAAAAAGCCGACTCGGACGATGTCACTGTCACCGTTGATAACGACGGCGGGGGCACGACCGATCCGATCCTGCTCGGTTCGAATGGGTATAAGGTCAAAGGCAAAAAGTACGTTGACCTGAATTGGACTGGCGCGATATCGACTAATGTAGACGTCTACCGCAATAATACACTTTACATTACCATAGCCAACAATGGCGCTTATACGGCTGGTTCGCTGGGCGTGGGCGGCGGATCCGATACGTTCTATATATGTGAAGCCGGCACCAACACTTGCTCAAATGAAGTTACGATCAAATGGTAAGGATTTCTATGGCGAGATTCGGCTAATTTTTCGATAGAAAGGCTGTTTCAAGCCAAATAGTTAACTGCACCTCAAAAGTTGTTTATCTAACTTATGAGGTGCAGTTTTCACTTTAATGGAGGGCCGATGAGGGGGTCTAGAGACCGAGGACCGGGGACGGAGAAAGTAGTTTAAAGCTCAAAGCTCAATGGTGAAAGCTGGTAGTAGGTAGCTCGTAGCTGGTAGCTGTTAGCTTGTAGCTACCATCAACATGGTAAACATTGCGCATTCAAAATGGGGTTTAGGGACCGAAGACCGAGAGACGGGCCATTTTTGCCTCCTCTTAACACGCAAGCCAGTGAGTTGTGATTTAATCCCGTACAAATGGTGCCAACCAGAATCAATTTCCCGGTCGATTGGGACAGATGCTGAACGCTCTCCGAACGTTTTCCGAACGCATAAATGATAGACTATGCATCATCGAGCGCTTAAGAGCCGCGATGACCCACAAAAGATAAGGGGCTAGAGAGGCACAGGTCGATCTCGCCGACCTACGCCACCTGTGGAGGTAGAAGGGGG
>JAHYJN010000056.1 GCA_019428905.1 Candidatus Brevefilum sp. | reverse complement strand
CAGAGATCTGGAACAGCGACCAGGGTAGTCACTTCACCAGTCCGCAATACATCCAGCGCTTACTGGCTGCCGATATCCGCATCAGCATGGATGGACGTGGAAGAGCCATGGACAATATCTTTACTGAGAGATTGTGGCTCTCTGTAAAGTACGAGGTAGTCTACCTGAGTGATTTTCAAAGTCCTAGAGAAGCTCACCGTGGCATTGACCGCTACTTGAGTTTTTACAACCAAGAACGCCCCCACCAATCGTTAGCCTATTGCACCCCAGCGCAGGTGTATGCTCAGACGAACACCTATCCAAGTCAGGCATTGAGTTTGTCGCTATTTGAGCCCTTGCCAGGGGTGAATGAGGAGAGCAGAGGAAGGTGACTGTTAGCACACTACCCTCTGCACTGGCAACGGCGTTGGGCAGCGCTCGAGTCAGTCTCCACCGGAGATCTATCCTCTGCACCAACACAGCAATTGAACTGCTTGACAGACGACTTTAGTCTGCTTCTATCTTGTATCAAGAAAGTTAAAGAATTAAGAAAGGAAATGACCACCTTAAAGGCACCGACTTTTGTGTCTAAAAAGTCTTGAACACTTCAATCTATCTGCTGCCTTTCTTTGTCCGCCTTACTCAAGATACGCTCCAATCGGATCAAGCTTTCAATCAGCAGCTGCAATCGGCTGGCAGAGACAATGTTGCTGGCAATCTGGGTGGTATCCATCCGTTGCATCCCTGTCCGCACTTGTAGTTTCTGAATTTGAGAATCTGTAATTTGACCACAGACCTGTTCCAATAGATAGATCTTGGTTTCCAGGTAGTGCTTACTTAAGCATTCGTACCTGACTTGCTCACTTTTACCAATTTTTATCATATTTACGGGGAAAAATCGTGTTTTCAGGGCACTAAGGAGGTATTGTCAGAGATAGATTTAAATTGAGTTTATGGCAGACATTCGAAGTAAAAACAGTCAGCGATGCAACAGCAGTACAAATCGTACATAAGCATTAAGAAAAAATATTGTCACGCGTTGCTAGAACTATTGCTATTACAAAATATTTGGCTAAACCCGCAACGCATGACCTACAAATACTAGGATAATAACCATCAGCGGAAAAGAGATATTGGCTAAACCTGTAGTTCCAGAAACAGTGAATACGTTGCTAATTTGCCTTTCTTCAGGACACTAATTTGAGAAACTCAGGAGACCTGTTCCAATAGATAGATCTCTGTTTCCAGGTAGTGCTTACTTAAGCATTCGTAAGAATAGTACAGCGTACAGATGGCAAAATCACCATTACCCAGTCGATCATAGCCCAGGGCGTAGCGTACTTGCAGGTTGAAACAGAAGTTCTCAAACAACTCTTCATTGATCCATCCGAAGCAGCATTTAGTACTTCTAGAGCTGTCAGTACGTTGACAGGTACATTTGGCCGAGATGGTTCACTGGCGTATATCACTGCAAAGATCTCTTCGTCAAGTTGACAGAAGAAATCACGTTAAAACTTTCTGACCATGGACCTTTCAGCAGCTAAAGATGCTTTTCAGGCATTCGCTAATCGCACTGATCAGGGCTGGTTGTGTGTGTAGAGTGTTTTTCTTGAACATAGGTTTATGATATTAAACTTTTCCAGTTTTTGCGAGAGCTCAACACCCTTTTTGCAGTAGACACTTGAATCTAAGAAATAATAAGCCGGCATATCGGGTGAGATCCAGATCTCTTTTTAGAGCTCGGAATTTCAACCCGATAAGCCGGCCTTCTTATTGTGTACAGTTAGGGATGATTGTTTTAGGCCTCAGGCAGATTTCGGCTGGCGATGATGTTGACGCCTGTGTCAAGCACATTTTCGATAACCACCTGGGACACCTCGACAGGCGCTTCTATTTCTGCATTCCTGATTTCTGCAAGGATGTTCATGATCATTGGTTTTGGAATTGGGTGTTCGGTATAGACCGGCACCAAGGGGTGATAGCCGTTCTTGACTTTGACTGTCGATGCTACCATGCGCCGGGGGTCGAAGATTTCCTGTTCAGCATAATCGATGCCCAACTTACAGGCGTTATCCTCGACTTCAATGATCTTGTCCTCATCCAGAATGACCGTAAGCTCACATCCTACGGGACAACTGATACAGATTAGTTTTCTCTTTTCCACCATTGTAAAATTCTCCTATCTTGGGTTGACTTCAACGGTTATACTGGATGCTTTTTCAACATCGGCGAAATGTTTGGCTTTCAAAGTGATCGTGTTCATCTCACCGGGTCGGGCATACCGCGCCGCTTTACGGGCGATCTGATTCTTACCGTCATGCACTTCGATCATCACCCGATCTTCAATGGGCTTGAGAACGCGCAATTGGAGCTCGATTTCATCCTCTCCCAGGCTGTTGATATTGATCGATTGGGGCACCACGTGATGCACATTATTGCCTGCGATCACCGGAATGTGCGCGTTTTCGCTGGCGCGCAATGCCATGGCAAATTTTGCCGCGCCTTTGCCCGCCTCATAACCTGCCAGGGTCACCCAGTCCGCCAGGTCATACACGTGAACCACATTGCCCGCTGCAAATATGCCGGGCACGTTGGTCTGACGGCTTTCATCCACGTACGGGCCGCCTGTGATCGGATCAAGTTCTACCCCTGCCTGGCGGGAAAGCTCGTTTTCGGGGATGAGGCCCACCGAGAGCAGCAAGGTGTCACAGGGGATGATCTCCTCTGATCCTGGGATGAAATTCCATCGCTCATCCACGGCGGCAATTTCAACCGCTTCAACCCGGTTTTTGCCAAAGATATTTTTTACGGTGTGCTGGAATTGCAGGGGGATATCAAAATCTTGCAGGCATTGCACGTAGTTGCGGGTCAGCCCTGAGAGGTAAGGTAAAATCTCCAGCACCCGTTCGACCTTCGCCCCTTCAAATGTCAGGCGGCGGGCCATGATCAACCCGATATCGCCAGAGCCGAGGATTACATATTTTTCGCCGGGCATGTAGCCTTCGATGTTGACAAACCGTTGGGCTGTGCCTGCGGTGTAAACACCTGCCGGGCGCATGCCGGGAATTCTGATCATTGCCCTGGTCCGCTCACGGCATCCCATGGCTAACACAATTGCGCGTGCATTGATTTCAACAAAACCAAACCGACTGCTGGATGCGTAGATCTTGCGCCCCGGGGTCACTTCAAGGACGATGGTGTCCAGGAGGGTCTCCACGCCCAGGGCAAGGCTCTCATCAATGTAACGTTGGGCATAACTTGGCCCGGGCAGGTCTTCACTAAAAATCTCCAAGCCGAAACCGTTATGAATGCATTGGAGCAAAATCCCACCCAGTTCTGCATCGCGCTCGATTACCAGCACATCTTCAGCACCTTCTTTTTTTGCTTCCACAGCCGCCGCTAACCCCCCAGGACCGCTGCCGATTATGACAACATCATAGGTATCTTTCAACAACATTTCAGCCCTCCACATTCTTTGTTGGCCTAAACAGGAATTCTGAGCCCTCACCAAGTTTGGTGATCCTGAGAGGTGAAACTCTCAACTCTCTTGCCAAAATTTCTACAACGCGGGGTGAATCAAACCCACCCTGACAACGTCCGGTACCCAGCCATGTGCGGCGTTTAATCGCATCATAAGTTGTTGCTGGAACTGGGGCGTGGATCTCAGCCACGATCTCACCTTCAGTTACGTCCTCACAGCGGCATATAATGCGGCCATAGCTGGGGTCCATCTCAACAAGTAATTTGCGATCCTTTTGCGACATATCTCGGAAACGCGGGCGAGAAGGTCGGATGGGATCCCAATCCTTTTTCTCTCGTAATTCCTCGCCAGCGTCTTTTAAAAGATCAATGACTTCTTGAGCAATTGCTGGAGAGGAAGCCAACCCAGGTGATTCAATTCCACCCAGGTTTACAAACCCTTGTACTTCATCGGGAATTTCTATGATGTAGTCTGCGTTGTAATCGACCCCCGGTACTTTACAGGGGGCGTTGCCCATAGGACGTAAACCTGCAAAAGTGGCAATGACGTGTTTCCTATCGAGAGAAGGGATCAGTTTTCGGGCACCTGCCCAGATCTCATCCATGCCAGCGATTGTTGTAGAGGTATCTTCTTTGTCGTCAATGATTTCAGCATTAGGGCCAAGGATGGTGTTCCCATGAACCGTCGTTGTTACCAAAACACCCTTACCTTTATCAGAGGGTACTGGGAAGAGTACATTGTCAATTTGAACATCAGCCCGGTCGAAAACAAAATACTCACCCTTACGCGGCTTGATCTTAAACTCCGGGCGAACACCAGCTTTATGCATAACAACATCAGAAAACAGTCCGGCGGCGTTAATCACCCAGCGAGATAAAAATTCGCCACGGTTTGTTTTGATGCCAATGATCCGATTCCCCTCCATGATGAAGTCTTGAAACTCGGTGTTCAGTTTGACCACCGCACCGTTCATCACGGCATTCTCAGCAGCGGCAATTGTGACGGCAAAGGGATCGCAAATCCCGCCCGTGGATGCCCATAATGCACCGCTCGTTTCGGGGGTAATATTTTTCTCCCGGCGACGGACTTCAGGTCCGGATAAGATCAGACAACCAGGAACCCCGTTTTTCTTGGCTTGGGTCAATAAGACGTCGAGCGCAGGTAATTCATCTTCACCTACAGCGACCACAAAGTCACCGCGCCGTTCGAAGGCAAAGTCCAACTCCCCGGCAAGCTGATCCCACATCGCATTGCCTTTGACGTTCATTCGCGCTTTGAGCGTATTGGGAAGGGGATCGTAGCCCGCATGCACGATTGCTGTGTTGGCAGCTGTTGTGCCCATGCACAAGTCAGCCTCCTTGTCGATGAGCAGCACACGGCCTTCATAGCGTGAGATTGAACGGGCGATGATACATCCCACCACGCCACCCCCAATTACAATGAAATCATATTCTTCTTGCACATTTGCCTCCTTTTGCCTACACTTGTTGGTTGATTGATCATATCAGATCATTCAGATCTGGTATTAGCTTTAAGAAGACAAGCTAACACACAGTCTGAGCATGTTGAACTTTAAGGAATCAATAAAAGGATCATTCACATCTATTGTTAGAGGTATTCTATCAGAAGGGGAAAAATCATAAAAATTAGATTCATGACTCATAGAGAAAGAACTGTTGAGAACTTGACGAGTAGTTTGTGAAATATGGTGGGCTTTTGATATGATTGGAATTTGGATAGGAATAAGGTTGAGTTTAGATAAGCGAATGGGCTTCTCAACGGGTGCAATAATTTTATAACAAGTGTCATCTTCATGTGATTGGAAAATATTCTTATATAAATTATGATTTTATTGAAACATACTGACTGAATAAAGAACCTCTATCGATTTGATGACCTAAATTATTATACTACAAGTTTTACTTGATTTTTGCGGATTGCTGTCATTGATAGGGCGATAGCAAAGTCATATTTTTTTTTGCAGAATCATCGATCTTAACTCTATAAACACCCCTTCCCGCCCTCTGGGCACCCTTCCCCTCCCCAAGGAGAAGGGCTGGGGATGGGGTCCGTTAACTCACGAACAACGATATGACAGACATATCTCCCACTTTGCGATTGCCCTGCTGTCATTGACCGGATTAGACTTTAAGAGTGAAAGTCGGGTACTGTTTACCAGATCATGGTCGCCCGATGTTTACCAGTCATGATCGCTCGAAGTTTACCACCCATTGTCACCCAGTGTTTATCACTGTGTGACAATCTCTCCAAAAATATCGTTCTTGGGAGAGGAAGAACCATGGAGCGAATTCACAGGAATCACATAAACGACATCTTACATCGATTACGATGTGGAGAGAGTGAAAGGCAAATCTCTCAAGATTTAGGGATCTCAAGGCTAACGGTACACAAGTACAAAATCATGGCAATCATGGAAGGTTTTCTGGACATCGACACAGAGAGACCTGGTTCAGATCAAATAGCAGAGGTGCTGAGGCCAAAACCACTGCCTCCCAATAAGCCCTAAACCCTCGAGCCTGATCAGGAAGTTGTAGAGCAGATGATTGAACAGAGTGTTGAGATGGCAGCCATGTGGCAAAAATTGAGAAGCGATCATGGCTATATTGGCAGTTACTCATCTGTCAGGCGATTTGTAAATCGACTGCGATGCCCGAAGCCGGGTGAAAAATTAAGTGGTAAAGTAAATTTAGACATATAAAGGGCTAAAAATAAGGTGGTACATCACCCATGAGAAAACGATACACACCTAAGCAGAAAGCCCAAATCGTACTGGAAATGCTGAAGGAAGAACGGCCTATCACCCAAATTGCATCCGAGTACGGCATCCATCCGCACCAATTATATAAGTGGAAAACACAAGCGCTAGAAGGTCTTCCTAGGGTTTTCGAGGATGACCATAAGGGTGAAAAGACGTTGCAAGCTGCCAACGAACGCAAGCTGCAAGAACTATGCGCTGAGATCGGGCGGTTGAACACACAACTGACCTGGCTCAAAAAAATCTGGCATTGAAATTATCGAGAAGTGAACGTTACAATATGATCGAACCAAACAATGCCGAATTATCTTTGCAGGCCCAGGCGCAGTTGTTGGGCTTGAGCCGAGCCAGTCTATACTACCACCCGGTTGGTCCATCTGCCCAAGAAATCGCCTGCAAGCATCGCATCGATGAGCTGTACACCGAGCATCCCTTCTATGGTTCTCGCCGGATGACTGCGGTCTTGCGCCGTGAAGGCTTGTCAATTTCACGGCCAACGGTGCAGAAATACATGCGAGAAATGGGTATTGCGGGTATTGCGGGTATTGCCCCTGGCCCAAATCTTAGCAAGCCTCACCCAGAAAACAAAGTGTATCCATATCTGTTACGGGGCAAACATATTGAGCGCCCCAATCAGGTCTGGTCGATTGACATCACTTATATTCGCCTGGTAGGTGGTTGGATGTACTTAGTCGCCATTTAGGACTGGTTCTCACGCTACGTAGTCGCTTGGGAATTGGATCAAACCCTGGCTTTACCCTTTGTGCTGCGGGCAGTGGATCAAGCCCTAACTGAAACCCGCCCAGAGATCTGGAACAGCGACCAGGGTAGTCACTTCACCAGTCCGCAATACATCCAGCGCTTACTGGCTGCCGATATCCGCATCAGCATGGATGGACGTGGAAGAGCCATGGACAATATCTTTACTGAGAGATTGTGGCTCTCTGTAAAGTACGAGGTAGTCTACCTGAGTGATTTTCAAAGTCCTAGAGAAGCTCACCGTGGCATTGACCGCTACTTGAGTTTTTACAACCAAGAACGCCCCCACCAATCGTTAGCCTATTGCACCCCAGCGCAGGTGTATGCTCAGACGAACACCTATCCAAGTCAGGCATTGAGTTTGTCGCTATTTGAGCCCTTGCTAGGGATGAAAGAGGAGAGCAGAGGAAGGTGACTGTTATCACACTACCCTCTGCACTGGCAACGGCGTTGGGCAGTGCTCGAGTCAGTCTCCACCGGAGCTCTATCCTCTGCACCAACACAGTAATTGAACCGCTTGACAGACGACTTTAGTATGCTTCTATCTTGTATCAAGAAGGTTAAAGAATTAAGAAAGGAAATGACCACCTTAAAGGCACCGACTTTTGTGTTTAAAAAATTCTTGACAAAAACTCATCTCAAATTCCATTTGCAATCTTTTGAAAATTATGATATAAGTGTATGGATGGATTTGTAATGAATAATTAAATACTGACAGTACACGCGATAACTGTTTTTCCAAATGCCAATTTACGGAGCATGGTTTATTATGACGATGCGTACAAGACAATTGTTGTCTACACATATCTCCAGAATACAACCCGAGAATATACCTCTCATCTGCCCCAATATGAAATTGGTTTTTTGTATTTAAATGCGCTCTATATCTTTAATCAAGAGGTATAAAGCGCTTGAATGTTACATTTCGGTAAGAAACCAAAGAGAAAGGAGGTGCCTATAGAGGTAAGCAAATTGGTAATACCAGGTTTGAATATCCGTTTTTTTAATTTTCTACTAAAGGAGTTATAAACAAAGATGAAAGATAGAACTATGAAAGAATTTATTGGCGAAGTCTTCGGGACTTTCGTGCTCATCCTTCTGGGTGACGGCGTTGTCGCTCATGTAGGTCTGGCACCCCGGCTTGCTGCACCTGCATACAATTGGAATACCATTGTGTTTGGCTGGTGTTTCGCAGTTATCGTGGCAGTTTATGTTTCTGGCGGCGTGTCCGGTGCACATATCAACCCAGCCGTTACATTAGCTTTGGCTTTCAAGCGCGATTTTCCCTGGAAGAAAGTGCTGCCCTATATCGTTGCTCAAATGATCGGCGCATTCTTAGGTGCTGCAGCAGTCTTCTTGATCTATCGTGATGGTCTTGTTGCTGCTGGAATGCCAAATGTGTGGTCAACCGGTCCTGGTGCAGTCTTCAGCTCCTCATTCTGGGGTGGTGAAGGCGCCGCTGCTGTGGGTTCATACAGCATGCTTACAGCGAGCATCGCCGAATTCTTCGGCACGATGGTCCTGCTCTGGGGCGTGATGGCAGCCGGCGATTCGAAGAATCTTGGTCTCAAGGACAACCTCGGACCGTTTCTGGTTGGCTTTACCGTTTTGGCAGTTGGCCTCTCCCTGGGCGGCCCCTCGGGCTACTCGATTAACCCTGCCCGTGACCTTGGACCTCGCCTCTTCGGCGCGCTTGCTGGTACACAGGGTCTCTTTGATGGCCTCTATTGGCTGATCCCCCCTGTATTAATTCCCGCAATTGCCGGCCCAATTGGTATTGTCCTCTATGACATCTTCATCACAAAGCAGCTACCTGCTGGTGAACCGGAAATCGGTAAGGCTGGATTAGACGAGTAATTCTCGATTTACTTAGATTGGAAATTTGCTTATGAAGAAACTAATCAATGTACCAGAAGAAGTAGTACTTGAGGAATTGCAAGGCATTGAACTTGCTCATCCTGACCTGGTAAAGGTCCATTACGATCCGGACTACATTTTACGAGCTGATGCGCCTGTAAAGGGCAAGGTAGGGATCGTCTCGGGTGGCGGCAGCGGCCATGAGCCCATGCACGGCGGTTTTGTCGGCATGGGTATGCTTGATGCGGCCTGCCCGGGCGCAGTTTTCACCAGCCCGACCCCTGACCAGATGCTTGAGGCAACTAAAGCCGTCGATGGCGGCGCAGGCGTCCTCCACCTCGTCAAAAACTACACCGGTGACGTGATGAACTTCGAAATGGCTGCAGATCTGGCCAGGGCTGAAGGGATTGACGTTGAGGCGGTGGTGATCAATGACGATGTGGCTGTAAAAGACAGCCTGTGGACTGCCGGACGGCGCGGCGTAGGCCTGACCGTGCTGATGGAGAAGATCGTCGGCGCGGCGGCAGAAGAAGGCCGATCGCTGCAAGAATTGGCTGACCTGGCTCGCAAGATCAACGGACAAGGCCGCAGCATGGGTATGGCGCTGACTTCTTGTGTGGTTCCGCATGCGGGTAAGCCGACCTTTGACCTACCAGAAGATGAAATGGAGATCGGGATTGGCATCCATGGTGAGCCAGGCCGCACTCGGATGAAGATTAAACCCGCAGATGAGGTTACCGAGATGCTGCTGACGCCCGTCGTAGAGGATCTGCCTTTCGAATCCGGAGATGAAGTGCTGTTGTTTGTCAACAGCATGGGTGGCACCCCCTTAGTCGAGCTGTACATCGTATATCGCAAAGCAGTTGAATTGCTCGAAGCAAAGGGCATTAAAGTTGTCCGCAATTTGATCGGCCCATATATCACCAGTTTGGAAATGGCTGGCGCTTCCATCACGTTGTTGAAGATGGATGACGACATGGTCAAACTGTGGGATGCACCGGTCAAGACAGCCGGCTTGCGCTGGGGTGTCTAATTAGTTTCGTGTTGATTTTAGGGTCTGGAGAAAAATCTCCAGACCCTAATCTAGTGAGGTTTATGTGTCTGTTACAAGAGATGATGTTCTGCTATGGATCCGTGCCTATGCTGAAGTCATAGACAGTAATATGGAATATTTAACAGAACTCGACGCAAAAATTGGGGACGCAGATCATGGCGCGAACATGAACAGAGGCTTTAAAGCCGTTCTGACCAAATTACCTGATAATGAAGATAAGGATATTGGCGGAATCATGATGGCCGTAGGTATGGCGCTGCTTTCAAAAGTTGGCGGTGCTGGCGGTCCTTTGTATTCGACAATATTCATTCAAGCTGGTAAATCGATTGATGGAAAGATGGAATTTGGTTTAGAGGACTGGGCGAAGGCGCTTGAGGCGGCTACCATTGGTGTGATCAATTTGGGTAAAGCCTCTTTGGGGGACAAAACAATGGTTGATGCGTTAATCCCCGCTGTGGAGGCCTTGAAAGAAGCATCTCAACAAGGCTTATCACTCAGGGAAGGATTGGAAAAGTCGGCAAAGGCGGCTGAAAAAGGCATGATAGCGACAATCCCACTTGTTGCCCGCAAGGGACGCGCAAGCTATCTGGGCGAAAGAAGCGCCGGACATCAGGACCCCGGTGCAACGTCCACCTTCATGCTGCTGGATACTGCCGTCAAAGTTTGGGCAGAAGTATGATGAATCAAGATGCATCCAATTAAATACCAAAAGGAGTTAAACAATGGCAAAATATGCAGTTGCAATAGATCAAGGTACGACCAGCACCCGCTTTATGATCTTTGATTATAACGGGGCGGCAGTTGGCTTTGATCAAAAAGAACATGAGCAAATTTATCCAAAGCCAGGTTGGGTCGAACATGATCCATTGGAGATCTGGCAGGCCGCGCAAGATGTTATTGCTGGCGCCTTGAAGAAGTTCAACATTGATGTTAAGGACATCGCTGCCTGCGGTGTGACCAACCAGCGTGAGACGACCGTCGTCTGGGAAAAGGCGACCGGCAAACCAGTTTACAATGCCATCGTATGGCAGGACACCCGCACCGACCAGATCTGTGCTGAACTTTCGAAGGACGGCGGACAGGATCGCTTCCGCGAAAAAGTCGGTCTGCCCCTGGCAACCTACTTCTCCGGTCCAAAGATCAAATGGATCCTCGATAATGTTGAGGGGGTGCGTGCAAAGGCTGAAAAGGGCGAAGTCATCTTTGGCAATATCGACACCTGGATCATCTGGAATATCACTGGCGGCCCCAAGGGCGGCGTGCATACAACAGATGTGACCAATGCCTCCCGCACTATGCTGATGAACCTGGAAACATTGGATTGGGACCCCGAGATGTTAAAAGTGATGGGCATCCCACGCGCGATGCTGCCAGAAGTCAAAGCTTCTTCTGAAGTGTATGGCTACTGCAAGAACAGCGGCCTGGAAGGCGTGCCCATGGCTGGTGACCTCGGTGATCAGCAAGGCGCCCTGTTTGGGCAGACCTGTTTCTCACCCGGAGAGGCGAAGAACACCTATGGCACAGGCTGCTTCATGCTGATGAACACCGGCACCGAACCGATCCAATCGAAGAACGGCTTGCTGACCACGATGTCCTACAAGATCGGCGACCAGCCGGCTGTCTACGCACTGGAGGGCTCGATTGCCATTACCGGTGCGTTGGTGCAATGGCTGCGAGACAACTTGAAGATGATTGAAAAATCATCCGACATTGAAATGCTGGCCAAATCTGTTGAGGACAGCGGTGGGATTTACTTCGTACCGGCCTTCTCCGGCTTGTATGCTCCCTACTGGAAGAATGACGCACGCGGCGTGATTGTTGGCCTGACCCGCTACATCAATGCCGGTCATATCGGCCGCGCCACCCTGGAAGCCACAGCTTACCAGACCCGCGAGGTCCTGGATGCGATGAACCTGGATTCGGGCGTTGACCTTAAAGCACTCAAGGTTGATGGCGGTATGGTCTTCAATGAGCTCTTAATGCAATTCCAGTCCGATATCCTCGGCGTTCCTGTTATTCGCCCGACCGTCGCAGAGACGACCGCCTTGGGTTCTGCATATGCAGCAGGCCTGGCAGTTGGCTTCTGGGAGAAGGTGGAAGACTTGCGTGCCAATTGGGGCATTGACAAAGAATGGCATCCGAAGATGGATCCGGACAAACGCGAGAAGATCTATAAAGGCTGGAAGAAAGCCGTCACCCGCACATTCGACTGGGTTGATAACGGATAAACCTAACAATATCGTTCAACAAAAAGGGGCGACGTCTTTTCGTCGCCCTTTTTTTTGGGGACTTAACTATGCGTGATATAATCAGATGGAATTAGTTATGTGTTTGTTTAAGGTAAGAAGGTTTGTGGTACTAATCAGGTTTAATTATTACTGAAAAGGCTTTCGTTGGGGCAATCATGGTGATCCGCCCCGGCATCAGCGCTATTCAGCAATTTAGTTATTATTATCGAACTATTTAAGAAAAATTATTAGGAGATTACTTTGGCAAAAAAGAAAGCAGATAAAAAACCAGTTCCTTTGGAAAGAAAACCCTGGATTGAAAAAGCAAAAGGATTAAGGATCATCACAATTGTCAGTCTTGGTTTGGCTTTGTGGGTAGGTTATCAAATCCTTCGGACCGGGAACGATTGGGGAAGGGCTATCCTGTGGGGCGCTATCTTTGGCGGGAGTACCTGGCTGGTTTACTTTGGCATGATCGCTTTTCACTCTTTATTTAACCCGGAGAAGAAGGATCAGAACGATTAGTCCACTAATTCCGTTTTGAATGGCTGTAAATGTACGAATTATTCCGATTAAGTTTTCCATCTTTGTATTATTCCATGTGGGATTTTTTATTTAAATCACTAAACAGAATATAAGGATAAGCGAGGGTCATCATCGTGGTTAATTTACTGCTTGTATCACATAGTAAAAAGTTGGTTGATGGTGTCGCTGAAATGGCACGTCAAATGGTATCCTCTGATAAGGTGAAAATTGCCACGGCGGCCGGTGTCGGTGAAGACAACCAGGATCTGGGTACTAATGCGATGGAGATCGTAGAAGCGATCCATGAGATTTATACCGAGGACGGGATTCTGGTACTGATGGATCTGGGCAGTGCGATCTTAAGCACAGAAATGGCACTTGAGATCATTCCAAGTGAAATGAAAGCCAATATTAAGATCTGTCCTGCACCATTTGTTGAAGGCGCAATCTCGGCTGGGGTGCAGGCAGGGTTAGGATCTGACCTTGACACCGTTTATCGTGAGGCTGTCAATTCGCTCAAGGCGAAGATTGAACAGTTGGGTGATGATGAGGGTGAAGGTATCATCGAAGAACCCAGCACCGAGACCGAACAAAAATTGGGCGGTGAAACACGCGAAGTGACTCTCATTGTCCCAAGCGAACAGGGATTACACGCCCGTCCGGCAGTATTGTTTGTTCAAACCACTAACGATTATGATGCGACGGTAATGGTCAGGAACCTGACCGAGAATAAAGGCCCTGTGGAAGCCAACAGCTTGCTTTCAGTGATGCTCCTTGCCGCTCGGAAAGGGCATGAAGTGCACATTACCGCTGAGGGTCCGCAAAAGGATGAGGTGATCACAGCTTTGGTGAGCCTGTTTGAGCGCAATTTTGACGAATGAGATCAGATCAGAATCCCGTAAACCGAGGGTGTCGGAAAAATTGTGTAAATGGGTTATCCTCAAGATTAAAAAGAAAGGAAAAACCCATGAAAAATAGAACCAAAAAGAAGTACAAGAAAATATGCCAAGCGCAGAAGAAGTCGCTCAAGAGCTGAGCAAAGCGACTTCGATTGATGATTTTTATGGCAAAGATGGGATCTTTGCTAAGCTATTTTCCATAACCATCGAAGAGATGCTGGAAGCAGAACTAACATCCCAATTAGGCTATGAGCCCTATCAAGCAGAAGGCAGAAACTCAGGGAACAGCCGCAATGGTCACTATTCACGCAAGATGCGCACATCTAGTGGGGATGCTGAAATCAAAGTCCCTCGAGATCGGAATGGTGAATTTCAATCTGAATGATTGAAAAAGAACAGCAATGAGATTGAGCCAAAAGTGATCGCAATGTATGCTTAGGGTTTCTCCACGCGAGACATCCAGGACATGGTAGAAGAGTTATATGGGATTGATGTTTCACCGGGTACCAATAGCGCCATAACCGATAAGAAATTGGCCATTGATCCTTAACCAGTTAGCCATCCGTTTTGAAGACCGGTGGCCCCAGTGAAATTTCATTTACACAAGATTCTAGACACTACCTATAAAACCCCCTGATGGGTAAGAATTCACTCCAAGTTGTTACTGGAACTTACACCATCACCGAACCTGAGGTGATTGGGTATTCGACCACGTAAGGCAATTGCAATAATGTTCTTGTTCCAGCAGGTGGAAGTGCGACATGTACAGCAACCGTTTGAGCAGGGTGAATTCAGCCAGTAACCAGGTTACAACCTGGGAAATTCCAGGCAGTGCGGGTCTCTACACCACCGCCATCGACGGCATGGGGAAAATCTGGGTCACAGATTTTAATGCATCCTGGGTCTACAGGCTTGACCCGCTGACCAGCCAGGTCTGCCGCTATGCCCTCCCGGGTGGCGGCCTGGCAAATTACATCGATGTTAACGGCCAGGACATTTGGCTAGGTGACTCGTCGAATGCCCGCCTGGTGCGACTGGACGCACTGTCTGGTGTGTATACCTGGTGGGAGCTGCCGGGTGGGAGCGTTCCGTTTGATGTCGAGCTGGACGTCATCGGTCAACTGTGGTGGACGGATCGCGATTTCATTGGGGTTCTTGACCCTGTTTCGAATAGTTACGCCACCTTTCCGCTGCCGCCTGAGCAGTACCCGCAGGTTCTCAGCCCCCGGTATGGGATGGTCTGGTACAGCTATCAAGGTCGATATGAGGTGTTGAATCCCGCCGTGGCTGGCGGATCGGTTGATATTGCGGATCGCTTCAGCCAGTCTTTTAGTCCTGATAGCAGCCAGGTTGAGCCAGCCTCTGGAGGCCAGGTCATTCCGGAGAAAAAAACCATCAGCTGGCAAAGCCAGGGTTTCAAGATTGTGTTCAATCAAGATGGCTGGCTGTCGTATGAATCGCCACCGGATGGTTCGCCCTTTGGAATGGTTGCTGGTGAAGATAATTTGTGGCTAATTGATCAAAGTCGCGCCAAGTTGGCCCAGCTTCCATATTTTCATATCA
>JAHYJN010000008.1 GCA_019428905.1 Candidatus Brevefilum sp. | reverse complement strand
ACGCTGATCGGGTGAAATCTGCGGGGCAGCCGCACTGCCAAATTCAGGCGTGATCGGCGCCGGGAAGCCTGTCCCCAAGGACCTGCGGTAAAGCCGGCCATCCTTGGCGGCAAACACAACCAACCCATCCCGAACCGCAAAATCCCCACCGCCGTAACCCACCCCAGCGCGCACACTCAGCTCCCCGCTCAGTACATACGGCGCTTCACCCAGCGGCTGGGCCATCAGCACCCCCTGGCCCGAGTGCCCCTCGCGCCACACCAGGGTGCGACCATCATCAGCCCACTGGGGATCACTTAAACCGACATAGGCTGCAATCAATTCCGGTGTAATTTGGCTTTTCCAAAGCCCAAATGGAGACATTGTCTTCTTTTGTTCGGTGTTCATCAAAAATCCTTTCGTGCTCTCATCATCATTCCAAATCCGCCAGCAAGGCTTTTTCCACGGCATGCTTTGGGCGGTACCCAGTGATCCGCTTAACAGGTTCTCCTGCTCTAAACAGGATCAGTGCCGGTAAGCCGATCACCCCGTAATTTACCATTAGGTCAGAGTCCAGACCCGCATCCACGCTGTAAAATTGCACCCTCCCAGCGTATTCCTCAGCCAGCTCGGTCAGATCACCTCTCACCTGCTGACACGGTCCACATCGTGACGCACTAAACGCAACCAATACGGGCAGTTCAGCTTGACGAACCTGGCTTTCGAACGCTTCCTGGTTGAGTGGTGCGAGGCCGGGCATGCTTAACTCCAAATGGGATAATGAGGTAGAATTGACAGGCGTGGCTGGGGTAAGGCGAGAAAACACATACTACCGCAGATCACTCCTTCATTATTATACTATTGGTCAAAACCCTGATTAAGATCGGATCGAGGTTCTCATGCATCAACGAATCAAACTTGCCCTGTTACTCAGCCTGGCGACGCTGCTGATCTTAGCCGCCTGCAGTGGCGACAGCGCTACCCAGGATTGGAAGGTATTCACCATTGAGCAAGAACCGAGTTTCAACATCCAGTTTCGCCTGCCGCCGCGCTGGCTGATCGATTACGCACCCACCATCGGTAAAACCGGACAGTGGGACGTGATACTGGTGCCGCCCAAATGCTCCCCTGACCAGGAGGTGGAATACCAGCAGAACTGCGTCACCCTGTTCGCCCATATCAAGGGGCCCTCGACCTTCAGTAAGGAAGCCTTTTTCGACCTGACCAGCGGCGATATTTCCCTCAGCCCGGATGGCAGCTCAACCGCCAAACTGATCGGCCAGGATTCATTTCGGGTCAATGGTATAAAGGTGGAAGAATTCAACCACTTAATCACCACTTCCCTCGGCGATGTGGAGATGTCGACCTACTTCTTTGAGACCGACAGCGCCTACTTCACCTTAATCACCAATTTGCCTTATGGCGCCCCCGAGAGCGAGATCGATCAGAACTTTGACCTGCTGCTGCGCAGCATAGAGAAAACCAAATAAACATCACAAGGGGGCAGGTTTATGTTGACGCCCCACCCGGGGCGTGCTACAATAATCTCCTAACGATGGGCGTGTAGCTCAATGGCAGAGCAGTGGCCTTTTAAGCCATTGGTTGAGAGTTCGAGTCTCTCCACGCTCATGTTTGAGACCTGGATACTTCCAGGTTTCTTTTTTATCTACATACAACCAATGGCCAGCCATCTGGTTGAGAGTTCCCCACAAGGGGGACGATGTCGAATCTCTCCACGCTCATGATTGGATTAAAGTGAATGGTGAATGGTGAATTGTGATTGGGGAAATTAGGTATCCCACTCCGCTTGCACTTCGGGGACTTTGTTAGGCGCTTAGGTACTAGGAAAAGAATCATCTGTCATCGCGAGGAGCCGCGCAGTGGCGACGTATCGATCTCATCATTACTCACCTTGTTTGTGGCGGTCTTCTTAAACGACCGTATTTCCGCTCAGCTGTAGGGTGCGCAGGGAACGTCTGCGCACCATTTTTTGTTTTTGGAATTAGGACTTAATTCATTCAGCATGAAATTATCGGCAGGATGGACCCTCACGCCTAACAGGCTCAGGGCAGGCCCTCACGCCTTTCGCACCGTTCCTCTCACATGACGGGATTTTCAGGCTCTGCACCAAATCGTGTTCCGCTGCGCTCCAGGCAGGTGTCGCAACCTGCCCTGCCTGGTCCTCCCAAGGCTCACTGGTTATACCCGCCGCCGTCGATAAACTTCGTCAACTGGTCAATCGTGAATTCCTGGCTGGTGATGATCGCCTTAACCACATCTCCGATCGAGATCATCCCAACGAGCTTATCATCCTCCACAACCGGCAGGTGACGGATGCGCTGCTCTGTCATCAAGGCCATGCAATCTTCAATGGTTTGCGCGGGGCTGATCGTGAACACATCCGGGGTCATATATTCGCTGACCGTGCCCGCCGGCTCAAACATACCGGTGGCTGCAATCTTGCGCACCACATCCCGTTCAGAGATGATGCCCGCGATCTGACCCCCCTCCACCACCAGCAGCGCGCCGATATCTTTTTCAGCCAGCTTACTTAATGCTTCAACCACCGAGGTGCCAGGTGGGACAGACCAAACAGCATCCCCCTTGAGTCTCAACAGGTCTTTTACCGAGATTAACATGGGAATACTCCTTTCGATAGGCTTATTCAGTTCTTATCGCCAAGGCAGGGGCTTCAACAAGGGCAAAATGTTCTGCCCGATACCTAATTGTACCTTATTTACCATCTCTATTCCGCTCACCCATTTTCCCACCATAAGATAACACCAACCACACCCAACCCAACCAAGATTATGCCCATGGTGACCCACATGGCACAGCCAACCCACACTCCGCTGCTTACGAGCCCATCCACAACAGCGCCGTTACCGATCACAAAATAGGGTTCACCACCATTATCCGGGTGCGTTCCTTTTAGGACCGCACCCTTTTAGCTGTGCACTCAGAATTATTGAATCCATTAATGCTTAACATGAGACCTTCGGTCACAAGCGCTGGCTGGTGTGGACACCTACCAGAGCCCTGTGTTCAGGAAGGTTCGCACTGAGCTCACCAGCGAGACAAAGCATAAAAAAGACTTTTGACAGCTTCTAGAAACACGATTTAGGACGGGTCAGGGTCACCTCTTACCAAATACCTCGTACCTAATACCTCATACCCAATACCTCATACCTAATAACTGATCTCACCATTCAGTGCGCAGCCTCCCTGTAGCGAAGCAGAGCGGGACTACTCACTATTCACCATTCACGATTCATGAAATCCCCACAGCGAAGCGGAGCGGGACCATTCACATATGGACCCTTTCTTGCAACCCTCTCATTCTAACCGTGTTCAACCAAGGAGTCCCACCATGATTCCCTTCCGGAAAAACTTAGCCATCGCTATCGACGGCGGCGGGATCCGGGGCTTGATCGTCACCCAGGCACTGACCGCCCTCGAATCCTACCTGGGCTTGCCCCTGCACCAGCGCGCCCGGCTGCTGGTGGGCACCTCAACCGGCTCGATCATCGCCGCAGGCATCGCCGCCGGCCTGACCGCCCAGGTCCTGACCGAACGCTACCTTGAAATGGGCCAGACCATCTTCCCCAACACTCCCCGTAAGTGGCTGTTCCCCCTCACCCGCACCCGCTACCCCGATGCGCCCCTGCATGACGGACTGCAGGCCCAATTCGGTGACCAGAGGATGGGGGATTTCTGGGAGACTGACCCGCCCACCGACCTAGTGATCACCGCCTATGACCTGGTTGAGAACCGCACGCGCTTTATCAAACCCTGGAAGCCTGAATATGTCGATTGGCCCGTGGTCAAAGCCGTGCAGGCCTCCTGCACCGTCCCGACCTACTTCCCCATCGTCGAAAATCGCTACATTGACGGCGGTGTGGGCTCCTATGCCAACCCGTGCTATGTCGCCGCCTACGAGGCCAAGGAATGCCTGGGCTGGGATCTGCATGAAACCACGCTGATCAGCATCGGCACCGGCCGCTCTCCCTACAGCTATGACCCCGCCACCGCCCCGCGTTTATGGCCTTTGGATTGGATCAACCGCATCCTGGGTGCATTCTCCCAATCCGCCGATGACCAGCAGGTGCACCTGGTGGAAACCTATTTTGAGGGGCTGGATTTTCGCCGCTACCAAATTGACCTGCGCGAGCAGATCGAAATGGACGATACCCGCCAAATGGAACGCCTGGTGGCTTACGGCGCGAGGTTGGGGCGCAAGATCATCCACGACCGCCGCGACCGAGCCCAGGGGGTGGTCGCCAAACAAACAAGATTACAATCTTAAGCTCTTAACGAGACCCCACCCATAGCACAGCAAATAACAAAATTAATGGCGGGCTGATAATTCCAGCCCGCCCTACATAATCTTTCGTAGGGTGCGGTCTGATTTTGACCGAACCAGTAATGAGTCATGTTTACGACAGGTTGATAATCACATCCCGCCCTACATAATCTTTCGTAGGGTGCGGTCTGATTTTGACCGCACCAGTAATGAGTCATGTTTACGATAGGTTGATAATCACATCCCGCCCTACATAATCTTTCGTAGGGTGCGGTCTGATTTTGACCGCACCAGTAATGAGTCATGTTTACGACAGGTTGATAATCACATCCCGCCCTACATAATCTTTCGTAGGGTGCGGTCTGCTCGCCTGCCTGAAACAAAGTGGAACCCCCGGAGCGAAGAAAAGGTGGGCAGAGAGTGTAGCTCGTGAGGGTGACCGCACCATTAACAGGTTAAGTTTACGAAAGATTGCTTTGTTCTCGCTGGTCTCCAGAAATAGGATTGATTTCCTCAAGGTTACCCGCAACATTAGTTGGGTATGTTTACGGCGGGATGAAGTGCGCATCCCGCCCTACGAATGATTGCTTCGTTCTCATTTTTTATTCTTGATGTTTATAGCCGTTCGTAAAACCCTGGCGAAGGGATGGATAATCAGCGCATCAATTGTAATAACAACATTGGTTCGATATTACAGCAAATAAAAAAATTCGAGAATGGCGGGCAGGCAACCCCAGCCCGCCCTACAACAAAATCTTTCGTAGGGTGCGCAGTGCTTTCCTGCGCACCATTTTTTATGTTTGAGATTATGCTAATCAGATCTGTGCACGAAAAAATAATCGGCAGGGTACAAAACCACATTCCACCCTACAAATTAACTTACGGATTGCTCCAATTCTTCAATCACCTGGGCCGTCTCTGCGACCCGGCCAAAGGCCACCAACGTGCTGATCAGCGCGGCCTCATGCAGCTCGCGGGTGATGGCGGTCTGCGCATCCGCCACGCTCATGATCTGGAAATCGCGCATAAACCCATCCCGGGCCGTCGTTTCGCAACAGATATCGGTGTTCACGCCGGTGATCAGCAGTGTTTTAACATCCATCGTGCGCAAGTTTAACTCAAGGTCCGTCTGGTAAAAGGCGCTGTAACGATGCTTCTCGATCACCAATTCATCATCGGCTGGGGCGGGCAGATCGGCCACGATCTCCACCCCCGGGGTGCCCTTGACCAGCGCCTTCGCCGGCGAATCCGGTCCTGTCGCCGGCCACATCGGCGCCAAGATGCCAATATCGTTCAGCTGGTGGATGTGCTTGGTCCAGATCACCGGCCGGCCGTGTGCCCTGAAGAACAGCACCAACTCGGTGATCTTAGGGACGATCGCCATGCAATTCCAGCCCTCCAAAGGCGCACCGGGCAGGATGAAGTCGTTCTGCATATCGATCACCAGCAAGGCACACTGGTCGAGTTTGAGGTCAAATACCGGGTTTGGGCGCCCAACCCCTCGCAAAAAGCCAGCCACGGCGTCTGGGACAGGTAACGATTCAGGCCATATCTTCATAGTGGAACTCCTTCATACAATTTATAAAAAAAGGTGGGAGAAATCCCACCTTGAAATACCGCAAACTGGCACATCAAGTTCAGTCTTCGCCTTCCTTCTTGTCTTTCAACACCACGATCAACTCCCGGGGACGGTCCGTGGCGCCCACCAATGCGTTGGAATGGCCAATTGCGCCCCGCACGCAGCTGCTTTCGCACTGGCTGCAATACGCGCAGCGCGCCGGGTAGTGGATCAACTTAAATTCATCACGCGACTTCTTCTCTAACTTTAACGCGCCTGTTGGGCAGTCGCGCACGCATAACCCACACCCGGTGCAATTTTCCGGGTTGATCACAATCGCGCCGCGATAGCCTTCCGGCAGCTGGAGCTCACCAAAGGGGTAAGCGACAGTATCCGGTCGGGAAAACACTGCATCAATAATCGCATCCAATAAACTATGTCGTTTACGCATCGCCTTCATATCATACCCCCATCAGGATCACAAACCCAAGCTGAGTCAGCGCCAACGGCACCAGGATCCGCCAGCCCAAACCGGCCAACTGGTCGATGCGCAGGCGGGCAAACACCGCACTGGTCGTACTCAGGATCAACACCATCAACAGGAACTCAACCAAAAACACCAAGATCGCCGCAAAGGGGAAAGTCAAATTCGACCAGCCCATATACAGGTTGACCAGCAAGAAGATCCCCACCACGGCCTGGACATTCATCACCAGATACCAGAAGCCGAGCTTGGCGCCGCTGAATTCCGTCAATGACCCACCCACCACCTCGGATGAAGCGCTGGGGATATCCAATGGGTCTCGCTTCAGCTTGCCGATCAAACCCACCACCGCCAGGATAAACCCTAAGGGTTGAAAGATGATGAAGGGTCCCATCGTCAGCTGGGACCGAGAGATTTCCGCCACCGACCAGGACCCAGCCATCACCGCCGGGCCGCTGATCGTGATCAGCAGCGGCACTTCGTAAGAGAAGTACTGCAGCAGTGAACGTCCACCGCCCAAGATACTGTAGATGCCGACCGATGCGATCCCGGCCAGGTAATACGCCAGGGTCGGGACGCTCATCAAGAACTGGATCACAATCAGGTCGCCTTCAAAGGAGAAGGGAGTAAAACGCGCAATCGGGATGTACAACCCGGCGGTTAGGACGGCACTCAATGAGATCAGCGGCAGCAGAACTTCGACCAAATCGTAGGAGCCCAGCGGAACCAGGTCTTCCTTGCTGAACAGCTTGATCAAATCCGCCACCGGCTGGTACCAGGGTGGGCCAATGCGCCGCTGGAAACGCGCCAGCAGCTTGCGGTCGATCCATTCAAAGATCAACCCGCATACCACCTGGAACGCCAAGCCGGGGAAGATCAGCAAATAAAACAGTCCTCTAAACACCGACTCGTCTCCTCACCGGTCCGCGCAAGCGATACACAGGTCAATCCCGGCCAGCACCACTGGGATATCCGCCACATGGATCTTTGATAACTGCTCGGGCAGCAAGCTTAAAACCGCCAGGGTCGGGGTGCGGACCTTAAGCCGGGCGGGTTTGTCGCTGCCGTCGCTACGCAGATAATATAAGACTTCGCCGCGCGGCGCCTCAGAGCGGGTCACTACCTCCCCTTCCGGCACCTTGCGGGGTGCGCGCACGGTAACCGGCCCCTCTGGCATCTGGCGTAACAACACCTCACACAAGCGCAGGCTCTCGCGCGTCTCCAGCGCCCTAATCAGGGTGCGCGCCCAGGCGTCACCCTCTGGCCGAGTGATCACATTCACATCCAGTTGATCGTAAGGCGGCCAGGGGTCATCCCGGCGCAGATCCACGTCCACCCCCGAGGCACGCGCCACCGGGCCAACCACACAGTAATCCCGGATCAAATCCGCCGAGACCGGCGCCACACCCTGGGTGCGCGCCCGCAGCGCAGGTTCATTTTCAATCACACCTAACACACCGCTCACCTGTGCCTTCAATTTTCCGATATTTTCTTTCACCATCACTTCCTGCTCAGGCGATAGGTCAAACCTGACGCCGCCGATCTGGTTGGCCGCATGCGACACCCGCCCGCCGGAGATACCTTCCATGATGTCCAGGGCGAGCTCGCGGTCATGCCAGGTGTGCATGAACACCGTCTCCAGGCCGACGTGCTTGGACAATATGCCCAACCACAATAAATGGCTGTGCACCCGTTCCAGCTCGCACATCAAAGCCCGGATATACTGGGCACGGGGCGGGACATCAATCCCCAGCAGTTTCTCAACCCCCAGGCAAAATGTGGTCGTGTGAACGTGCGAACAGATCCCACAGATGCGTTCGATCAAATGCACATCCTGCACATAAGTGCGCTGAGCGGTCATTTTTTCGATCCCCCGGTGCACGTAGCCCATGCGTAATGTGCCACCCAACACCCTTTCACCCGCGATGTCAATGCGCATCGACAAGGGCTCTTTTAATAGTGGATGATGGGGGCCAATCGGGATTGAAATCTTATCCATCGGACGCCTCTCTTTTTAAAAATGGAGGTCCCTGGTCCCATTCGTCCGGGAGCAATAAGCGGGGTGTTTCCTCACGGCCGGTGAAGGTTATGCCGTACATTTCTGCTGCTTCACGTTCGTAAAAATCCGCACCAGGAAGTAATGCAATGATCGATGCCACCTTGGGATCGTCAGCAGGCAGCCGCAACAGCAATGACACACCCTTGCCATGCCAAAAATGGTAGATCAGTTCGATCTTCCCCGGCTGGCTTTCCCGCTGCTGGGCGGTGATCCCCGACAGGTGATAGCAGCCGAAGTCTTTACGCAGCACCCCAATCACTGCTTCCAGGTTTTCAACGGGGATGCACAGGGCATCTTCATCAGTGATATCTTGGTAAACCTCGGGCTGGCACCCCGTTTCGGCTTTAATTTTTTCCAGCAAAGCATCTGTGTCAATCTGATTCACCGTGGGTGATCCTTTCTCGTAATTGCAGCAACCCTTCAATAATGCCCTCGGGGCGGACGGGGCAACCCGGGATGTACAAATCCACCGGCAGGATATGATCCACGCCGCCCAGTACTGTGTCGCTGCCGTAAAACACCGCACCCGTGGTGCTGCAGCTGCCCACCGCAACCACCCACTTTGGTGACGGCATCTGGGCATAAATCTGCCACAAGCCCTCTTTGGCTTGCAGGGTCACCGGGCCGGTGCACAAGAGTACATCCGCATGGCGGGGTGAGGCTTTGGCAATCATCCCCAACCGTTCGATATCATAGCGGGGAGTCAGTAAGTCTAAAATTTCAATATCGCAACCGTTGCAGCCCCCGGTGTTGTAATGCAGCACCCATAAAGAGTTCTTCTGCGCCCAGCGATAGGTCTTGTTGATCAAATTCTTTAACATCTACTGCTCAATTCCTGTCTTCATTCAGGTCGTGTGCGCGCCAAAACAATCGCGCTGATCGAAATCCCAACCAGGTACAGCAAGCCAAGCCATTGGGACGAACGGTTCAGGGGCAGCGTGGCTAACACCAAGACCGCCACATGGGCAATGCCAAATAACAAACCCAGCCTGAAAAATGTCTCATACGACAGCCGCACTTCCGTCGGAGGCAGCTTCTGCCCGCCAGAGTATGGCAGGTGCTTGTCAGGGTGGTCCAGTCCCTTAGCAGCATGACGCTGAATCATGGCATACACCAAAATCAATAACAACAAAAAGAAAACAAAAGCAATTGGCGGGCTCAGCAGGAGGTTCATATCGACATCACCATCCATTGCATCACTTGGTTGACCAGATTGATCCACGGGCTGGGATAGATCCCAATCAGCACCACCAGCAGGGACAAAAGGCCGACCGGGAGCAGCATCCATTTAGAAATATCCGGTTGGCTAAATCCCTCAATTTCGAGGGTTGGCTGCGGGCTCTCCTGGTATTGCTTGATAATCATCGGCAGGTAACCGCCCAGGCTGATCACTGAGCTCAACATGAAGATCCCCAGGCAGGCCAGGGCAAAGGCATCCGCCGTCAACAACGCAGCTGAAAAGACCAACCATTTGCCGTTAAAGCCTGCCAGCAGAGGGATGCCGGCCAATCCTGCCAGCGCAATGCTTAGGCTGAGGGCATTGAGCGGCATAAGTTTACCCACGCCTCGCAGGCGTTCTATATCCTGCGACCCTGTGTAGTACTCGTACACCCCGGCGGCCAGGAAAGCCAAGCACTTCATCACCGCGATTACTAAGAAGAGGAACAGGCCAACGCCCAAGGCCTGGTCCAGCTCGTAATAAAAGCCCATCCCCAGGCCAAACATCAGGTAGCCGGTTTGCGCAATCGAAGAAAACGACAAAAACCGCCTGAGCTGCTGCTGCCTGAGCATCCGCACTGAACCCACCAGCATGTTAAAGCAGGCAAAGACCATCAAATAAGTGCCCAACTCTACTTCACTGATACCCAAGCGCAGGCACACCACGGGCATAATAAACAGCATGCTCTTCGATAAGACCCCGGCCAGCAGCCCGCTGACTGCGCTGGGTGCATGCCCATAAACGTCCGGCACCCAGGTATGCAAAGGCACCACACCTGCTTTCAAGCTGAAGCCCAGCAAGAAACACGCCGCACCAATGCGGACAAAGTTATCCATCACGCCCAAGGGACCCATCAACTGCATATTCCCCGTACTGCGGTAAACGAAGTAGATCCCTAACATCATCGTCATCGTTCCCAAACTACTCATGATCAGGTACTTGAAACCCGCCCGGATAGAGATCTTCTCGCGGAAGCGAAAAGCCACCAGGGCGCTAGCTGTGACCGTGGTCAGCTCTGTCAATAAGAACAAGTTGAACAGGTTATTCGAGGTGAACATGCCCAGCAACCCCGCCAGGGTCAGCAAGATCAGGGGATAATAAACCGCATAACGCGGGTCCCGTGAGAGGTATTCCGCGGAATACAGCGTGATCAAGATCCCAATCATGACGCCAATGATCAGGATGAAGGCGCCCACCGCATTTGGGCGGTAGATGATCCCATCGGGTTCTGCTGATCCGTAGAATACCTCGGGGCGATCGATAAAATCTGGCACATCGAGATAATGCATGACCAAAACGACCAATGTTCCCGCCAAAACCAGCACGGTCAGCATGGATTCAGTCCGGTTGCTCAGCTTAAACAGGCGCACCAGCAGGTAGACGACGAACGCGCCGCCGATCAAGATGAAGATCGGCAGGACAATCTCAAAATAGCCGGTCATTATAAGAGACCTCCAAAGATGCCTGTCAAGCCCAACGTTGCCCATTCCAATAACGGGCCTGGCACCAGACCTTCAATGATCAAAAAGACGGTCACGGCAATCGTCGGCACTAATAACGCCCGGGGAGATTTCTCAGGTAGAGTTTCCGGTTTTTGAACACCAAAGAAGACCATGCCAAAGAAGCGCAGTCCATACACCAGGGTTAGCAGAGACCCAATCAACGTCATCACCGTCAGAACAATTGAGACACCCGAATCAAAGCCGCCGGCAAAGATCATCCATTCACTGTTGAAAATGCCCAATGGCGGCATCCCCGAGATGCCCAACACGCCAATCGCAGCACAGACGGTCAGGATTGGCAGTTTGCTCCCCAACCCACCCACATTGCGGATATCCCTTTCACGGGTGACCGCAATGATGATCCCCACCACCATAAACAGCAATGCCTTAACGATCGCATGGTAGACAACGTGCATCACTGCACCCTGCATGCCGCGCAGTGTGAGGGTCCCCAACCCGAACAAGATATAGCCCATCTGGCTCACCGAGCTGTAGGCGACGATGCGCTTGATCTCCTGTTCCGCCAAGGCCATCAACGCCCCGTACACCTCTGAAATCAGCCCTCCAATCATCATCCAGATCGCAAAGGGTTGGATACTTTCGAACGCGAGCAGGGTGAAGGGGAAGCGCAGCACGCCAAATGTACCCATTGAAAGCATAGCTGCCGCCAGGATGATTGTCACCGGCATTGGCGCCACAGTATGGGCATCAGGCAGCCAGATGTGGAAGGGGAAAATGGCCATCTTGACGCAGAAGCCAATGATGAAGAATGCCGTCAAGAAAACCTGCATGTTAATCGGCAGTGAACTGGCATGCAGTACCAATTCCGTCAGGCTGGCCGTGCCAAAATTGACATACAATGTAATCAGGCACACCAGCACCATCAGCGAACCCAAATGGGTGATGATGAAATATTTCAACGCAACTCTGAAGCGGTTTTCACCGTGCCCCCAGCCCAGGATCAGCAGCACCGAGGCGATCAGCATCAATTCCCAGAAGATATAAAATAGAAACACATCATCAGCCAGGGTCGTGCCCGACATCCCCAGGCTGAACAGCAGCAATAAAGCATAGTAAGTGTTGCTATTTTTCTCCCCGTCCTTATCCCCCAGGGAGTAGATCATCGCTGCTAAGGTGGCCAGCACCTCGGTCAGCAGGAAAGTGATTGAAAGCCAGCTCAACTCCAGGCTGAAGGAGATCTGCATATTTGGGATCCACGGCACTGAGAACAGGATCACGCCTTCTTTACGCAATGTAGTGAGTAGAACGATGGGAATCACAAGGGCAAAACTTTCGCTGATGATCCCGATAATGGCCGCCTGGGTTTTCGTCGCCTTGCGCCATACCAGCAAAATGATCACCCCAATCACAGGGAGGATGGTGATACCGGACAACAAAATTTGATAGGGGTTCATCATGCAATCCTCTCTACAACACAAACAACATGATCAATATCACCACCAGTAAAAAAGGAATCCAAGCCAAGTCCCATCTCAGTGCTTTCCGCAAGACATTCTTCTCATAAATTGCCAGCGAGTTAAGGGCATCATCCAATAAGCTTCCGGTCGTTTGGGCGGCTTCCACTTCGACCTTGCGCAAGGTCCCCTCCGACAGGGCGACCAGTTTTCTGCCAATCCAGACCCACAGCTTTTCCATGCCCCCCTCAATGTTGTGATACATCCAGTCAGCGATACGATGGAAAAACGCACTCAACCGGACTAAACCGTGGGTGAACACGCCAAATTCCAGTTTTTCATTCAACCAACGTGCCACTGAGACCAAGAAACCGCCAAAAGGCTCATCCCCCAGTCGGCCTGCTTTCTCTGAAGGCAGCACCACATCAGCAACTGGCTTGCGTTGCATGCCCAAGTCCCAACCGACCAGCAGCAAGGAAAAAATGACCCAGCTAATTGAAAAAGCAACTGGGAAATCCCGTAAGTTTGCAGCCAGAAATATCCCATTCAAGAGGGGCGGGAAAGATAAACGCACCCACCTCAGCACAGGTGAGCTTAATTCATCGGCAAACAACATCAGACCCCGATGCAAAATCAGCCCCAGCAAGTAGAACAACAAGAATTGCCCGCTGCCTACAGCGATGGCAGCCAACAAAAAGCAGCTCATCACGCCCCCAACCTGGGTCAAGCGGTCAAATTTAATCTGCTCCAGCGCGGTGAACAAGATCACCAGGAGTGCCAATACGAAGGCGCTATACAAGGTCAGGTTTTGTTTAATAGCGGCAGCGTTGATGATGGGCACGATCCGGTACAGCAAATAATAACCTAAAGCGGGTACCAGCAGGCCGGAGACCCAAAAAGAGGTGCGCGGCGCAGATTTGCGCGCCCGATCCAGCCAGATCCCAAACGGCCAGATCGCTAATTTAATCAACACTGCCAGGAAAAAACCAAGAAAAACCCACATGCGCACGTTTGCAGGCAAGTCCACGGCAGCAGCGATCATTTCAGCAATGTCCAGCGTGCCGGTGAGATGGTTGATCAATAAAATCGAGGCCAGCAGGCTCAGGTCACCCAATCGGAGGATCTGAAAGATGATAATAAAGTGACGTAAACCCGATGTGGCACTGAAGGTGCTCAAGACGGTCAATGCCGCTAACAAACCCACGATATCCAGTGCGATATAGCGGATCATGAACTGCCCGCTTATGAAGGCGATGAACCCGAAGGACAGCGAAAGGTTGAGCAGCACCCATTGGTAGGTTGTCATCCCCGCTTGGTCAGCTTCCTGGTTGCGCCACACCAAGCCGGCCAACACAAGCAGGGATGCCAGGTACAGCAGGATGGCGGTGTTCGAAATGCTCAAGGTGACCGGTTCGGCCATAAAAGAAAACGGGGTGGAAAGGTCGGCCTCGCCCCCGACACCCAGCAGGACCAACCCGACCATCACCACACCGATCCCGGCCAGGCAGGTCACACGCGGGGAAACACGTTTGCTGCCCAAAGTCAAAATTACCATCAAAAATGGGACGGTAAACACTAACATCAGCGCAAATCGGGTTATATCAAACATAATCGCTTAATCCGTAGCCGTTAACCTTCCTCCAGAGAAGCCTGTTCATCTTGGGTGTGTTTTGTGATCTGGATGATCATCGTCAACGCCAGGCCGATCACCACCGCCTCAATTACCAGGGCAGAGATGATCATCGACTGCGCCAGGAATAGATCCTGTTTTTCCCAACCGGTAAAAATCAAGCCCAGGCTGACACTTTGTAGCATCAACTTAAGGCCGACCAGCTGGCGAATATAGCTCCTGCGTAAAAAGAAGCACAGCAAGCCGATGATGAAAACAGCCAAAACGCTGACATGGATAAAGTCCATCAACCACAGCGGGAGGTCTAGTTCAAACATTCTCATCCTCCACCGGTAAGATCGCAGCAATTCCCAACGCACCAGCAAACACCAAAATCACCTGGACCACCAGGTCCAAGCCGCGTTTTTCCCAAAACCAGGCGCGAAAATCCTCATCGGGTTCATCAACAACAGGGGCATCTTGGTTGAGTGCACCAAACAAGAGCCAGCCAACCGTCAGCAAAACCAAAATGGCGATGATGGCATTTAGCGTTCGCTTATTCATCGTCAGTCAACCTCATCCACGGCGCTGTCCGCAATGCTGGTGGCAATAATGAACAGCACACTGATCAGTCCAGCTCCCACGCTCAGCTCAAAGGCCCCGGCAAATGGCGCGCCAAAGATGAAAAAGATCACAGCCAAAAACACGCTGCCGAGCCCAATGGCGCTGATGATCACAATCAACCGTCGGGCGATCAACACCAAGATGGATGTCAGCAGGAAACAAATGGTCAACAGCAAAATAGACCAGGCACCAACCGTCACGCTCGATCCTCCCATCGAAAAATAAAATCCATGGTTAAATTATAACCTTTCATGGCAATGCCTGATTTGAACAAGAAATTATTATTATTAACAGGCTATATTTTTAGTATATTTACTAAACAATCCGTTACATTTGTCACCTGAAACTATGAGGGCAGTCCGGCAACTTGCATTCTGACCCTTTTTGAGGGACCCTGATAACTCTTCAGCCAGGCCTGTTGCTGAAAGGCACCCTCGCAAACTGAGTAGTTTTAAACCTTGGTCATTATACGAGAATAATTTTATTTAGTCAATTATTTTTGAATTTTAAAGTAATGGCTTGCAGGTGATGAATTCCCTCAGTGGGTCAATTGTTTCACTTCGCAATTACTGTAGCTACTGAAAGATCAAACAATCGCCTTCTCCCCGTCCCTTTGACAGCCCAAAATGGATCAGTGGCATCGTTTAAATTCCATTAATCTGCCTTATAACCACATCGCCGCTTCCGCCTGCCCAGCCCAAGCTTTTCGAGGTATTAATTAACCTCATGAAATTTCGTCATCGGTACCTGCCATGGCTGCTGAGCGCGGTTATTTTCCTGACAGCAGCGTTTGTGTTTCTCCGCTTATCAAATCGGGTTCAACCCCTTGGATTTTTCCCGGAAACAGGTGAGCAGATCAGCATCCATGGAAAAATTGGGGTGATCTTCAATCAACCCATGGTTCCAGCTTCGGTGGAAGCGCATTTTTCGATAGAACCGCACGTTGCAGGCGAATTTTCTTGGGATTGGAATACCCTATGGTTCACCCCTACTGAACCGCTTGACCCGGGGCAAACATACCAGGCATCCATCGTACCAGGCGCACAGGCCGAAAATGGCCGCAAACTGCGCCAGTCAATCGAATGGCTGGTAAAAATCCGGGAGGTTGATCTTCTCTACTTGGTATTGGGCACAGAAGGCGGCGACCTGTGGCACTACGAGTTTGCCACGGGACAAACTTACGCCATAACCGAAACTGGTCAAGCCCTGATCGATTTCAAGCCCAGCCCCACCGGGGACAGGATTGCCTATGCCCAGCACAATCCCCAGGGTGGAACTGACCTGTGGTCCGTCGAGCGGGATGGGTCGGACCCGGAAATGCTTGTCGACTGCGGTAAAGACCAGTGCGACCAATTGGCTTGGTCGGTTGGCGCTGATTGGATCGCTTATACCCGTGAATCCTGGGATGAGCGAGCCGAACGCTACTTGCCCTCCCGGGTATGGACGGTAAACACACGCAACGGTGCAAGCACGCCGCTTTACCGCCAGGAAGAGGCCTACGGGCATTCGCCTTCGTTCTCCCCCGACGGCTTGCGCCTGGCGACCTATGACAGCCTCCAACAAGCAATCCGCATCCTCGAACTGGAGAGCTCGCAAGAATCTGCTATCCCCACCCTGTACCCGGGGGTTGGCAGCTGGTCACCGGATGGTAAAGAACTGATCTTCATTGATTTGGTCACCAGCGTGCTTGAGCCCAATGTCGCCATATACATCGTTAATTTCTCCAATCAAACTGTGCGCAACGCCTTGGGCGAGTTCGTCCCCAACCTGGACTTTGACCCGCCGCAATGGTCCCCGGATGGCAAATGGCTTGCTTACAGTGCCCGCCCGGTAGGCGCGGCGATCAACAAGGGGCTGTGGGTGGCTGAACTGGATGGGGACGCACCCATCGCACTCACCGATGACCCGGCGGCCACCTTCACCAACTATCGCTGGGATCCCAGGGGTGAACGTTTGGTGTTTCAGCGGTTCCAGCTCAGCGGCGGGTCCTCCCATGCTTCGCTATGGCTGTGGGAGCGCTCAACCGGGCAAATCCGCCGCCTGGTGGAAGATGGCGCCCGACCCGAATGGCTCCCATAAGCAAAAGGCGTATTCCAAACGAGGCAAAGTGGCGAGAACACGAAAACAGGGTTCGCCCCAAACCAATCCTTTCTTTAATTTCCATAATTGTCCCCCCCTCTAACCTCCCCCAGGGAAATCGCAAAGTCTAAAAATTTTCTAAGCATAATTACATCTAGCCAAAATCCTTCTATTTTCGGGAGCAAGTGGGAATAATTGTTGAATTTCAAAGAAATTTCACACACAAGCAATAGGATTATCATGAAATTATTTTCTCTACCTATCCCTAAATCCCTTCCCTGAAAGGAAGGGACTTTAAGCGGGTCCTCATACGATATTTCAATAAACAATTGGTTAGGATGTTTGGTTTCGTTTCAATAATTTACTTTGCGATCGCCCTGCTACCCCCCTTGACATTGTGAATAAGAAAGCATATATTTAACCCCGTTTAACTATTAAGTGAGGTTAACTATGTCTGGTGACGACCCCTTTATTGATGCCCTGCAAGATTGGGTGGAAGAATCCATGCACCGCTCCATTCATGCCTTTATCCGTTTCAACCGGCAAAGTGCGCTCTCCCTCTCACAAATCAACTCCCTCTTTCGACTGTATCACCGCGGACCCAGCCCGGTAAGCGACCTGGCAGATCACCTGGGGATCTCGACACCTGCGGTCAGCCAACTGCTGGCCCCGCTGGAGGACACCGGACTGGTTTTACGCTCTGAAGATCCATCGGATCGCAGGGTAAAAATTATCGCAATCACTGAAAAAGGTGCACAGCGGGTTGAAGAAAGCATGCGAGCCAGGCATACCTGGTTGGATGATTTAGCGGCTTTAATTCCTCCTGATGAAAAAGCAGCGTTACTTCCTTTTTTAGTTCGATTGAACGAGTATTCCCAGGCGCTTAACGAGAAGTTAGGTCACCACCACAAATGCGCCAGTACAACCATTAAATCAGAGGCATAAATGCAGATTTATACTAAATCGTACCTTTTCATAAGCAAAGACAACTATCAAGGATCATCTACCTATGCTGCGATTAATTAAATATACCAAACCCTATCTTTTACTGATTTTAGCAGCCATCGTGCTGCTGTTCATCATGGCCAACGCCGACCTGGCACTGCCCGACTATCTCTCCCAGATCGTTAATGTCGGCATTCAGCACAACGGCATCGAAGACGCCCTGCCTCAGGCCATCCGGGTGGAACAGCTTGACCGGATGAGCCTCTTCTTTTCCCCGGAGGAGCAAAACCTGGTCGACGAGGCTTACCGGTTGATCGAAGTATCCGATGACGAGGCACTGCTGGCGCAATACCCTGCCCTATCAAAAGAACCGATCTACTTGCTTGAAGATCTGAGTGATCAAACCCAGGCTGCCTTAGAGCCCGTTATGGCCAGGGGATTAATCATCCTCTACATCCTTGAGCAGGTCCAGGAAAACCCCGAAGCGGCGCCGGATATGCTCGCCCGACTCCCCTTCGATCCCGCCCAAATGCCCCCCGGGATGGACATCTTCACCGTACTTGAAATGGCGCCCCCGGCCCAGGTTAGCCAGATCAACGCGCAAATTCAGGCTCAATTTGAAGGCATGCCCCCCACCTTGATCGAACAGCTGGCGACAGCCGCCATCCAGCGTGAATATGAAGCCTTAGGGGTCAACATCAGCCAGATCCAGACCAACTACATCCTGCGCACCGGCGGCATGATGATCCTGATCTCCCTCGTAGCCGGCATCACCAGCATCTCAGTCAGCTACCTGGCCGCCCGTACCTCTGCTGGCGTGGCGCGTGACATCCGCGAAGACATCTTCACCAAGGTTGAGTCCTTTTCCAGCCAGGAATTTAACAATTTCTCCACCGCCTCCCTGATCACCCGCGCCACCAATGACGTGACCCAGGTGCAGCAGGTGACCTTCATGATCATCCGCATGGCATTCTTTGCGCCAATCCTGGGTATCGGTGGGGTAATTCGAGCGGTCGACAAAAGCCCCAATATGTGGTGGATCATCGCCCTGGCAGTCGGGCTCTTGCTATTGTTGATCTTCATCGCCTTCTCAGCCGCCATGCCCAAATTCAAAATCATCCAGAAATTAATCGACCGCCTCAACCTGGTCACCCGTGAAAACCTCTCCGGCATGATGGTCATCCGGGCCTTCAACAGGCAATCCTTCGAGGAAGTCCGTTTTGATGGGGCTAACCGCGAACTGGCGGACACTGGCCTGTTCATCAACCGGGTGATGGCAGCCGTCATGCCGGCTATGATGCTGATTATGAATGGGCTTTCCATCCTGATCATTTGGGTTGGCGCGGATCAAATCGCCCAGTCCACCCTCCAGGTCGGTGACATGATGGCTTTTCTGCAGTACAGCATGCAGATCATGTTCGCCTTCATGATGCTATCGATGCTGTTCATCTTCCTGCCGCGCGCTTTCGTTTCGGGTGACCGGATTGCCGAAGTGCTTGAATCTGAAAATGTGATCTTGGACCCGCCGCAGCCACAATCCTTCCCGCAACCTTTTACCGGGAAGATCGAGTTCAAAGACGTCTATTTCCGTTACCCGGATGCTGAAGAGGATGTCCTGCAGGACATCACCTTCACCGTAAAACCGGGTGAGACGACAGCCATCATCGGGTCGACGGGGTGCGGAAAATCGACCGTGATCAACCTGATCCCGCGCTTCTTCGATGTGTCAAAAGGTGCAGTGCTGCTCGATGATGTGGATGTGCGCGAGGTCACCCAAAGTGACTTGCGGGACAAAATTGGATATATCCCCCAACGCGGCGTCCTATTCACCGGGACGGTCGAATCCAATCTGCGTTTTGCTGACCAGGACGCCAGCCAGGATACGCTCCTGGAAGCCTTAGAGATCGCCCAAGCCAGCGAGTTTGTGTTTGCCAACCCTGATGGCGTCCAGGCAGAAATCTCCCAGGGCGGCACAAACGTCTCCGGTGGTCAAAAACAACGCCTGAGCATCGCCCGAGCCCTGGTCAAAAAGCCGCCGATCTTCATCTTTGATGACAGCTTCTCAGCGCTGGATTTTAAAACCGATGCAGCTTTGCGTCGAGCGCTTAAAGAAAAAACCGGAGAGAGTACCGTCCTGATGGTCACCCAGCGGGTGGCTACGGTCAAAGCAGCAGACCAGATCATTGTATTGGATAACGGGAAGATCGTCGGCAAAGGAACCCACCATGAGTTGATGGAAACCTGCCAGACCTATCAAGAAATTGCCACATCACAGCTGAGCAAGGAGGAGTTGGCATGAGCGAGAATAACAACCAAGACAACCAACAGAAACAAACACAGCAAAGCAGGCCTCCTGTCAGGTTTGGACGTGGGGGTCCCCATGCGATGATGAAAGGCGAAAAAGCCCGCGATTTCAAAGGCACCTTCAAGCGCTTGGTTCAATACCTGGGTAAGTACAACCTTTTAATCCTGGTGGTACTAACATTGGCAGCTGGGTCAACGGTATTCGCCATCCTCGGGCCAAAAATCCTCGGCGGAGCCACAACTTTGCTATTTGAAGGTGTCGTTGCTCAAATCTCCGGCCAGGGAGGCGGGATTGACTTCCAGGCAGTCGGCGCAATTCTTATCCGGGTTGCTACCTTGTATGTAATTTCCGCTTTCTTAAATTTCCTGCAAGGCTACATCATGTCCGGCATCTCGATGGACATCACTTACCGCTTCAGGCAGGATATCGCAAGTAAGATCAACCGGCTGCCCCTGGGCTTTTTCGATAAGATCAGCCAGGGTGAGGTGCTTTCGCGGGTCACCAATGATGTCGATACGGTCAGCCAGACGCTCAACCAGAGCCTGTCACAGATCATCACCTCGACCACCAGCGTGATTGGCATCCTAATCATGATGTTTTCCATCAGCTGGACGATGACCCTGATTGCCCTGATCACCGTACCCCTTTCGATAGTGGTGATCAATGTTATCGTGCGCACTTCCCAAAAGTATTTTATGCAGCAGCAGGAATATCTGGGGCATGTCAATGGGCATGTCGAAGAAATGTTCGGTGGGCATATCGTGATCAAAGCCTTCAATGCCGAGGCACAATCGGTCAACACCTTTAGCCGCCTCAATGGGACCCTGTATAGCTCCGCTTGGATCTCGCAGTTTCTATCGCACCTGATGATGCCCATCATGCGCCTGATCAGCAACCTGGGCTACGTGGCGGTCAGCATCCTGGGCGGCTACCTGGCAATCCAGGGCAGGATCACGGTGGGTGATATCCAGGCCTTCATTCAATATGTGCGCTCATTCAACGAACCCCTGATGCAGATCGCCAACATCTCCAACGTTCTGCAGCAGACCGCTGCTGCCGCAGAGCGTGTGTTCGAATTTCTGAATGAAGAAGAAGAAATCGCAGAAACCACCCAGCCGGTGGAACTCGATCACGTCGAAGGACAGGTGGAATTCCGCAACGTACGTTTTGGCTACGACCCCGATGAAGTGGTAATTAAAGATTTTTCCTTCAAGGCAGAACCCGGTCAAAAAATCGCCATTGTCGGTCCGACCGGCGCTGGGAAGACCACCCTCGTCAAGCTGCTGATGCGTTTCTATGATGTGGATGGCGGCTCGATCCTGGTTGACGGTCATGACATCCGTGATTTTTCACGGGTTGACCTGCGCAAACTGTTCGCCATGGTCTTACAGGACACCTGGTTATTCAACGGTACAATTGCCGAGAATATCTGCTATGGGTGTGATAACGCGGATTATGATCAAATCACACAGGCAGCCAGCACCGCCCATGTGGACCATTTCATCCGCACCATGCCCGGGGGGTACGACATGGTCTTGAATGAAGACGCCTCAAACATCTCGGCTGGTCAAAAGCAGCTGCTGACGATTGCCCGGGCCGTTGTGGGAGATCCGCCCATGCTGATCCTGGACGAAGCCACCAGCTCTGTGGACACCCGCACCGAGGTCCTCATCCAGAAAGCCATGGACCGCCTAATGCAAGGCCGCACGAGCTTTATCATCGCCCATCGCCTGTCAACGATCCGCAATGCGGACCTGATCCTGGTGATGCGCGATGGGGACATCGTTGAACAGGGCAGCCACCAAGAGCTGCTTGACCAACAGGGCTTTTATGCCGAGTTGTATTACAGCCAGTTTGAGCTGCAGCCGGCATAATGGATTATTCCAGATAAGGTTAATCGTAGAGACGCCCCGAAGCGAAACAATCTCTGTATTTTAACAATGACACAATTAATTTCCGTAGCGGCGTTGCATGCAACGCCGCTACGTATACATGATCGGATGCGCTCGCGCCGCTCAGGAGACCAGCGCTTGTGTGTTTTTCTCTTCATCACCCGTAGAGACGCCCCGGCGGGGCGTCTCTACAGAAAATAAAATACCTTACCCACCACCTACACGTCTTATAATCCCGGATCTCGTAGGTCACGTTTGCAACGTGACAATCTCTTTCTTTGCCTCAATTAATCTTTTCCATTTTCAAGCATTTCATTAACCCGAAACGTCACGATTTTTCTGATCAAATCATAAGGAATCGGCTGATCCAACGGAAACCGGATCGACCCCTTGGCATGCTGGTAGGGTGTCAATTCACCTTGGAAGGCCTCAATCCCGGATGGGGTGGGATACAACCCAATGTGGCTCTTAAAAGCTGCAAAATGGACCAGGTTCCCACCCAATCGGTAGGTCGGCATTTGGTAGCTGATCACCTCCTCAGCCTCGGGGACCACCTCGAGAACGATATCTCTGATCTTTTGCAAGATCTCATGAACCTCTGCAGGGAAACTGACAATGTAGTCATCAACGGTTTGTGGAGAACTAGACTCTTTTGCCATTGTACCGCCTTCTTTATGATAAACACGAAAGGATGTAAAAGGGGATTTCGGCCACCCTCTACCACCCATAAGGACCCTTCTTGCCCTGTTTAAGCAGATCAAGCATTTTCAATATTCGGTTTTGCCGGGTCTCCGCACGTTTAGCGCTTTCAACCCAAAACATATATTCTTTCCTGGCAGAATAGGAGAGTTTCTCAAATAGTGCTCCCACCTCGGGGTGATCTGCTAAGGCTTGCCGCACATCCTCCGGGATGGTCACCACCCTGGGTTCGGTGTCCTCTTCCACCTCTACCTCAATTTCGTCACCAAAGTTCACGCCTGCCTTTTTGCGAATATCCTTGATCACAATTAAAATGTGATCTGCCGTGCCCATCCGCGTCAACAAGCCCCGGTAGGGATAGCCAGCGATGGTTGCCTTTACTTTAACCCGTTTCATGCCAAAGGCTTCCTCCACATCAAAGGGGACCGTCACATATGCGCCACCGTTGTAGGCTTCTTCGATTTTGGCTTTGAATGAGAATTTCTTTGTCGCCATCTTTCCTTCTTTCACAAGTTGTGATTTAAGCCTTTCTGTGAATTCTACCCAAAGAAAGTGTGAGATAAATATAAAAGGTAATATCCGATTCGGACCTTTCCTTACACCCTTACTCACCCTCCAAATCTCGACCTATATTTTGATCATCATATAGCTCTCTTATCCAAACCAAGTGCTGTGGTGTAGGTCATGCTTCCAGCGTGACAAAAAGACCCACAATGCGAGTCAATCTTTCCATAAATAAACAAATCACAGATTCCGGGATTTCCGCTTTTTATCAAACAAATGTTTTGGTTTCGCTGCATTTAGATTCATCTGGCTTAAAATTTAAAATAACCCCGAGCCTGAAGAAATGCTTCATCCACAGATTGGTGTTGCCCCTAGTCTTCGATTAAACGACAAAAACAATTCGGTTCAACCTGATCTTTAGTTTATGCAATTTTCCATACTCGCAAATATTTCCTTGATACAATTGGTAAAAAATGATGTGCATTATTTGGTGATTAGCATAAAATTAACTGTCACGGAGGTATTGATGCTCACAAAACTATCCAATAGCTTGCTTAAATTCTCGACCGGGCCGCTCACCCTGGCTTGCCTAGCGATCTTCCTCATCTTCGGCGCGCTGGTTTTGCCCGATCAGGCGGCCAGAGCCGAAGTTTACAGCGCTGAGGCCGGATCGCCCGACACCTCGCTCTACTACACCGCCAGCGACCTGTACCGCATGGCCGAAGCCTACGGACCAGCAGGACGCGCAGCCTACATCCGGGCACGCTTCACCTTCGACCTACTCTTTCCCCTGGTCTACACCGCCTTCCTGGTGACCGCCATCAGCTGGCTGGTTAAGCGGGCAGACCTCCCATGGGGGACTTTGGGGCGGTTGAACCTGCTGCCGGTGGCTGGCATGCTCTTCGATTTCCTTGAAAACATCTCTGCTGTAACGGTTATGAGCAGATACCCCCAAACAACAGCCGTGATCGATCAATTGGCAGGTGGGTTCACATTGATCAAGTGGAACTTGATCAGCGCCAGCTTTATCGCGCTGATCGTTTTGGGGATCATCGCGCTGGTGCGCTGGGTGCGAACACGCCAGAAGTCATCAGGACAATGAAATCAGTCATCTGAATCTGATAAGCTTTCTTCAACCCTTCTTCATCATTTTTTTACAACCATATCAGATAATCATGGGGTATGAAAAAACCAATCAATAAGCTCACGATACGGAGTAAAAAAAAGCATGATGAAACCAAAAATTAAACTCACTCTGAAATTTTCTGGACTGCTGATCCTGGCAGCCTTGACCTTAGCAGCTTGCTCGCTTCCCATCCAAGAAGCAGCGACAAACCAATCAGATTCGGCAACAGTTGAGACATCATCTCCGGTTGTTGACCCCACCTCGATTCCCATATCCGAAGAAGAAATCCAAAATGAAATCCTTCCAGAGGAAGCTGAAGAAATTGAATTAACAGATGCGGAAGTGGAACAAGAAACAGTAGAAGAGCCAGGCTCAACAATAGGGCAGGAAATCACAGATGAAGGTTTCACTGGTATTACCGACACAGAAAAAGCTAGCCTGATCTTTATGCGCGAAGAAGAAAAACTGGCCCACGATGTATACCTCGCACTGTATGATCTGTGGGGTTTACCGCTATTTCAAAACATCGCCAGCAGTGAAGAGACCCACACCAATGCGGTCAAACGCTTGCTGGACACCTTCAACATTCCTGATCCCGCCCTTGACACCGCGCCGGGCGTCTTTACCGACCCCGTCTTGCAAAAGCTCTATGATGAGTTAATCGCTCAGGGTGAGCGTTCCCTCGCGGATGCGCTCAAAGTAGGTGGGGCCGTTGAAGAAATCGACATCCTTGATTTACAAGCAGCGCTGGACGAAACGGAAAACCCCGAGATTCAACGGGTGTTCCAAAACCTCCTCAGGGGATCTGAAAACCACCTGCGGGCATTCACCTCGACGCTCCTTCAGCAAACCGGTGAAACATACATCCCTCAATACCTGGATGTGAGTGCTTATGATGGGATCCTGGCCAGTGCCCCCGCAAGAGGCGGTCGGGTCAATAATCGGCGTCCATAGCATGGAGATCATTTTGCCACGCCCAAAGAAAAATTCTGCCCTGACTTATGTTCAGGGCAGAATAAATAATGTTAACGGTGTGAAACCTCACCCTGTGGGTGTTTGAACATACAATACTTTCCAACACAAGCCTCAATCAAAAAACCACCCTGACAGAATAAGAGCGGTTTCTACGCAAACCGGAGAAATTCGGTCGTCGCTGCATGCTGATCATGTAGCATCAAACAAGCACAAAACCAGCACGATGTGTGGTGATTGTCAACTGAACACCGAATCAGGGATTGGGTTTAAAGCAACAAAATGCCCAAAAGATAAGGCAGGATTGCCAGGAGTGCCATGATTGGATGCCCGCGGCGTGTGGTGTTACGACTATCCCAACTAAAGAGATAAACAGCCAGGCCAAAGGCAAGCAATCCACTAGATATTAATATAATGATCGATCCCCAAGGGGAGAAATAAGGGATATTACCCATGGCCAACCCATTGAATGCATTAATCGCATGTGTTGCGGGCAAGAGCTGGGCGATTTTCTGGGGTATCTCTGGCATCAGGCTAAGCGGGACCATTAACCCACCCAGGATCATAGAAGGGACAAATACCACCTGCGACCACAGGATCGTTACCCGCGAGCTTTGCGAAACAACACCGATTAAAATGCTAATCGCTGAACTTGCCATTGCTAAGGTCAGGAATACGATAATATAGTTCAGCCAATTTTGCGGTAGAGGGGCATCAAAGAATATTGGCGCAGTTACTGTTATGAGCGCCGTAAGAATCATCAGGTGCAAGACAGTGGTCAAAGCAGGGATCAATAAAATTGAGACTGCAGGCACGCCATTGATCTTGAAACTGCGGAAAATCCCATTTTCCCGGGCAGTCACCAAGGGATCAGGAATTCCAAGCAAAGTTGCTGATAGGACACCGAAAACAACAAATGCCGGGATGATATTTTCCCTAAAGGGTGGATTGATAGACGGCATGATAAATCCCATCATCAAATAAAAACCTAAAGGAAACAGATAATTTAGCAACAAGAGGTTTTTATTGCGGATGCCGGTTCGAAACTCAAACGAGAAGTGATGTAGAAAAGCATTCATGATAAAACTCCCTTTCCAGTCATCTCAAGAAAACGATCTTCAAGAGATGGACGTTGAACGCGCAGGTCGACAAGCTGGTCTTGGCTGGCATCAAGATGGGAAATGATCGCAGAAAGCGTCAAGCCGATATTGGAACTAAAGAAAATAAAATAGTCATCCTTGAATAATTGCCGATTCACCCCTGGAAGGTGGATGCTGGATAAGCTGTTGGCTTGGGTCCGCACAGAAATTTTAGTCAACCCGGCACCGGTAGCTGTGATTTCCATAGGTGTACCAATTTTGACGATCCTGCCATGTAACAAGATGGCGACTCGATCTGCCATCTGCTCGGCTTCAGCCATATCATGGGTTGCCAGGATAACCGTTCGCCCCGCCTCTTTCAGTTCGCGCATCATGTCATGCAGCTCAATGCGGGTCGCAACATCCAAACCTGCAGTGGGTTCATCCATGAATATGATCTGCGGGTCGTGTGCCAAAGCCAAAGCCAGGGTCAAACGGCGTTGCTGCCCTGTGGAGAGCTCAAAGAACTGGGCGTGTCGCTTTTCTGCCAGGCCAAACCGATCGAGAAGGTCAAAACGAGGTTCAACACCATGGTAAGCACAAAAGAACCGCATCGCTTCATCTGGGGTGATACTTTCTGGCAGCCCTGCAGATTGAAGCTGCACACCGATCAGGTTTCTAAGTTTACGGAAATCACTGGTGGGGTTAATGCCGGCCACCAACAGTGATCCGCCATCTGGTTCGCGCAACCCTTCCAAGCATTCCAGGGCACTTGTTTTTCCCGCACCGTTAGGACCCAATAAACCAAATATTTCTCCTTGTCTGACAGTAAAATTGATCTTATCCAAAGCAATAAGATTGTTATATGTTTTAACAAGATCGTTAACCTCAATAACCAACATATCCATCAGGCAGAATGCTCCTTTTCTAGACAAATTTTTCAAAACAGGAATCGGCAAGGAGGAATTGTAAGCCTCCAGCAATGATCAGTAGAACGCTCTTTTCACAACCAAAACCTTTATTATCACTGGTAGGATACTATTTTTAGCATAAAAGAAATCACTATTTACAATGTAAATCTACAAACTAAATCTTACCCTTTACGCCACATTTACCAACGAAGATACCCCATTATTCTAATTGATGGGTATCTTATCAAGAATGGTATGTAAGACTAACTTGTAGAATTATAACTTATCGGTTTATTTTCTGTCCTAAAAATTAATCGATCGAAAAGAAATCATGGTTAATCTCGAACAATTCTAAGGAACCTTAATTCCCTTGCATCGCAAGCGTAGAACGCCATGAACATATGAACTACCCAAAATTCCGCGTGGTTTCTTGTCGTAGTGGAAAGGTTGGGTAATCTCACTTTTTGGGTGTTTGAACCTGAAATATCTTGCGGTACCCACCTTAAACAAATAAACCACCCTATGAAAAAAGAGTGGTTTCTCTTGAGCAAATATGGCTGCGAAGCGCTCCCGCAGGGAGTGTGGATTCGAACCCATTATTCCTTACAGCAGTCGTCTTAAAACAAAAACCACCTATAGAAATTAGGTGGTTTTTCTCGAGCGGAGAGGGTGGGATTCGAACCCACGGTACCTCGCGGTACACGCGCTCTCCAGGCGCGCGCATTAGGCCGGACTATGCTACCTCTCCATTTGCCATTTTTCAGGCGACGAGAATTATACCAGACTCGCAAGGCCTTGGTAAGCCCAGACCAACAAAAACTGCAACTTTTTCCGCTTAACATCGTATACTTAAGTGGAGGTACATATGACAGATCATAATAAAAAACGCGTCCACTGGCTGCTCTACCCCTTCTGGCTGATTTGGCGCCTGGTGGTGTGGATCATCGAAGCCACCGGCCGTCTGATTGGGGCCATCTTAGGATTGGTCCTGATGATCGCCGGCGTCATCCTGACCCTGACCGTGGTCGGCGCCATCGTTGGCATTCCCCTGATCATCTTTGGGTTCATGCTGATCATCCGCAGCCTGTTCTAGAACGCAAAACAAACAGACGCCCTGAGGTTATTTCAGAGCGTCTTTGCGCGCTTTAAATTACCTGGCGTTTTAGGGTGCTGCCCAGGTCTGGAGTCTGACGACCAGATTATCCCCCTCAATCCCCACGATCAACAACCATCCCGGTAAATCGTCTGACGTTCGGTAGCAATAGTATGTCCCAGCAGGCACTTGGTTGAAGCTGATGGGGTCATTTGTTAATGTCGCAGTGACACACGCACCAAAACTGGGCTCTTCATCCCCAAACGCAGCCCAGACCGCATCATTGGCAGGGATTAACTGGTGGATGGGTGTGCCCCCATACTGGTAGACCAGGTCAACCTGATCGCTATCATCGGGGTTAAGCAAGGCACGATCCAGGTCTAGCTGATCCCCATCCCCCAAACGTACGTCACCCGTGACAAACACTACCGGTGTGCGGGTGATGGTTGGCGTGACTGTTGGTGTGCTGGTGACAAACTGAACCACCTCAATCCGCACCCAGAACGGCGCGTCGCCGTGGGGGCCAATCCCAAATACCCCCCCATCTGGATCGCTCAACATCCAGTTCGATTGATACAAACCGATGTTCTGCGGGGCAAGCATATCCACAGTGATATCAACCGTATCACCCGGGTTGACCGGCTGCTGGAGGTTTTGGGTATAACGTGCTCCCAGGCTGTTGCCTGAAAAGAAGGTCACAGTGTACAAGCGCGTCCAGGTGCAGGCGCCAACATTCTCTAAACGCCAGGTTTTTGAAAAAGGCTGCCCAGGGCCGACCTTGGTATCATCGGGGATGGTCACATCAATCGGGCGCCCAGCGGCTGCTTGATTGCAAGGCACTTCACTGGTTGGGGTGAAGAGCGGCGGACGTGTTCGATCCAGGGTCGGGATTGGCGTTTGCGTCAGCGTTGGTGTCGGGGTCTCCGTGGGGATGATCGCTTGGGTTTCAGCGTAATCTTCAGTTACCAAGCTGACGGCAGTTTCATTTAAACGCGTCGCATCCAGGGTCGGGACCTGTATTTCCTGATCTTTGCCCCCACACGCAGACAAAAACAGGATTAAAATGCAAGTAACTAATACTTTGGTTTTCATTATAAGATTGAGCCTCGATTCTACCCTAAATCACGCCACTGAATAGGGCACGGACAGGCTGTGAACTGCGCCTTGTCAGGAGCTAACTCTTAAAGTATAGTTCTAAAATTGAAATAAGAACAAGAAGATCGCACATTATAACCAAAACAGAAAAGCGCACTATGAACCGAAATACAACGATCAACGCCTGGCTCGATCGCCCTGTCATCGCCATTTGGCCGCAATTCACCAACTATCACCTGGTTGTTTCCATCATTTTGACGGCGACCATTTTTAGCCGTTTCATCATGCTGGGCGAGCGGGTGATGAGCCATGACGAAGTCAACCACGTGGTACCGGCATATACCTTTTATACTGGCGGCGGTTACCGCTACGACCCGGTCACCCACGGGCCATTGCAATTCCACCTGATCACCCTCTCCTATTTCTTGTTTGGCGCCAGCGATTTTTCTGCCCGCTTCCCAAATGCCATGTTTGGGATCGCCGTGGTGGTTTTCGGCTTATTTGGGTTTAAAAAATATCTTGGGCGGGTCGGGTCGCTGGTGGCGGGTTTCCTGTTTACCATTTCACCTTATATTTCTTTTTACAGCCGTTACACCCGCAACGAAATTTATATCGTTTTTTGGGGCATGGCATTGTTATGGGGCGTCTTACACTACCTGGAGTTAGGCCAAAAGCGCACCCTGCTCTTAATCACCCTGATCACCGCCCTGCATTTTACCGATAAAGCCACATCTTACATATTTACCGCCGAATTGCTGATCTTTTTAGCCATGATTTTCATTGGCCGGGCAATCTTCAAACCCTGGCGTTCGGAACGCACCCGGTCAATTTTCCTGGCCGTCGTGGCCATCACATTGGTGATTGGCTTGGCCTTGTTTGGCGTGGGATATAACGCGCTGACCCACGGGTCTGGAACACCGGCGGAGGATGGCGTGGGCGTCATGCTGGGTGAACTGGATGCCACCACCCGACTCATCATCGGGGGACTCGGGTTGGGGTTGCTGGCCGGTATCGTCTGCGCAGCCTATTTCCTGGTCAAAGGCATTGGCTGGTTTGGCATTCGGGATGAGCGCTCGTTTGACCTGCTGATCTTGCAGGGCACCCTGGTCTTGCCCTTGCTGGCTGCTCTGCCAATGGACATCCTCGGGTTCAACCCCCTCGATTACAGCACCAGCGGCATCACCACCTCACTGCTGTTTGTTGCTCCGCTCTTGGTGATTGCCGTGTTATTGGGCATTTGGTGGAACTGGAAGGTGTGGGCGCTGAATGTCGGCCTCTTTTGGGCCATCTTTGTCATCTTCTATAGCACACTCTTCACCCAGGGCAGTGGCTTTATTATGGGCTTGATGGGCGCCTTGGGTTACTGGCTAGCCCAGCAGGGCGTCGTCAGGGGCACCCAACCGCTTTATTATTACGCCGTGGTTCAGGTCCCAATGTATGAATTCCTACCGGCTTTTGGCACACTGCTGGCTGCCATCATCGGCCTTCGGATCCTCGTCCGCACTCAAAAAGCAGCACAGGAAAAACGGCAACTTGCAGAACTGGATCTATCTTCAGAAGCCAATGAATTCCTTGTAGACCAAGAAGAGATCTCCAGCTCAACGGAAGCGCTTGAAAACACCGAGTCCGAGGTTGAACCACTGACCGAAACCCATCCGATCCGTATTGTCGACAATGAAGGTGAGTTCCGTCGGGCACCTGTTTTAGGCTTGCTGCTGTACTGGTCCGTGATGAGCCTGGTGGCTTTCAGCTTTGCCGGTGAACGGATGCCGTGGCTTACCACCCATATCACCATGCCGATGATCCTGGTCAGCGGCTGGACCTTTGGCCGTTTGATCGAGTCCTTTGATTGGCAATCCTTTAAACAGCATCGCGGTTGGCTGGGGATTATCATTGGGGTGCTCTTCATCCTCACCACCCTGCGCACGTTTTCACTTCTGCTGGGACCCATGCCGCCCTTCATGGGCAACGACCTGGCACATCTGGATGCGACCAGTAATTTCCTGCTAGCCTTTATCGCGATGGTCGGCTCGGGCATCGGTCTGTACTTCTTGCTGCAAGCGTGGACATTCAACCAGGTCGGAAAATTAGCCCTGATCCTATTCATTGCCATCCTGTCCGGCGTCACCATCCGCACAGCCTATCGCGCCAACTTCATCCTGTACGATACAGCCAAAGAGTTCCTGGTTTACGCGCATGCCGCCCGTGACCCGAAGGATGCCCTGGAGCAGATCGAAGAGATCAGCTTCCGCCTCACCGGCGGCAAGGATATCGTCGTCGCCTACGACAATGACATGCTCTACCCCTACTGGTGGTACTTCCGCGACTATCCCAATAAACGCTGGTTCCCCGACAATCCCACCCGCGAGCTGCGTGAGGCCCCGATCATCCTGGTCGGCAGCGGCAATTTCGGCCTGATTGAACCGGTTGTTGGTGAAGAGTACATCCGTTTTGACCACACCCGCATCTGGTGGCCAAGCCAGGCGTATTATAACCTGACCTTCCAGCGCGCCTGGGATGCCCTCAAGAGTCCTCAAATACGGGCCGCCTTATGGCAGATCTGGTTCAACCGCAATTATGCACCGTATGCCCAGCTGGCCAATGTCACCACCCTCACACTCGAGAACTGGCAGCCGTCCGATGCTTTTCGGATGTACATCCGCAAAGATGTCGCCTCAATGATCTGGGAATATGGCGCAGCCCCGGTGGTGATGGAACCAGCGGTTGACCCCTACGAAGCTAACACCATCATCCTTGAGGCGGACCTGATCTTGTTTGGGAACGATGAATACCGCTTTGATTCGCCCAGGGATATCGCTTTTGCCCCCGATGGCACCATCTACCTCGCCGATTCCCGCAACCACCGCATCCTGCATTTAGACCAGGAAGGCGCACTTCTCAACAGCTTCGGTACCTATGGCGCCAGCGACTACACCACCCAAACCATCGCACCTGAAGGCACCTTCAATGAGCCTTGGGGGGTAGCCGTCGGGCCGGACGGATCTGTCTATGTGACGGATACGTGGAATCACCGCATTCAGAAATTCACCGCCCAGGGCAATTTTGTCACCATGTGGGGCCAGTTTGGTGCTGCAGAAACCCTTTACCACTTCTGGGGGCCGCGCGGGGTTGCTGTGGACCAGGAAGGCCGTGTGTTTATCACCGATACGGGTAATAAGCGGGTGGTGATTTTCGACAGTAACGGTGTCGACCTGGCTGCCTTCGGGGGGGCTGGGTACGGTGTTGGTCAGTTCGATGAGCCGGTTGGGCTCGAAGTCGATGATGCTGGCCGCTTGTTCATTGCCGATACCTGGAATAAGCGCGTTCAGATCATGATCCCGGATGGAGATACCCTTAACTACCCAAATCACGTCTCATGGGATATTGACGGCTGGTACGGTGAAACCCTGGACAACAAACCCTTCCTGACCATTGATGAAAATTACCAGGTCTACGTGGCGGATCCCATCCTGGGCCGCGTCCTTGTATTCAACCAGCATGGCACGTTCCTCTATACCTGGGGCAGTTTTGGCAGCGGCCTGGCTGAGATCGGCGTTGTGGGCGGATTGGCAGTTGATCCCCAAGGCAGGGTGTGGGTGTCGGATGCGCGCAATAACCGCCTGATGCGTTTCACTGTCCCGGATTGGGAGATAGATGCTCAATCCTTGCTTGGTGATTGAAATTCCTGGTAAACTGTTTGGGACCACACCTGTAAATAAAAATACCTTTAGCTAAGCTTAGCACTTCAAATTAAACCAAAAAGAGGTCGCATTATCAGCGACCTCTTCTTTTTTCAGCCTTCGAATAGAAAACTTTAGCTCAATGCGATTTTGACGACCTCGGCAAAGGCCTCCGGTTCACGTACAGCCAGATCAGCCAGCATCTTGCGATTGAGGTTGATATTGGTCTGGCGCATACCGTAGACCAGCTTGCTGTAAGTTGTCCCATTCTGTCGCGCGGCGGCGTTGATGCGGGTGATCCACAACTTGCGCAGGTCACGCTTGCGGATGCGCCGATCGCGGTAAGCATACCATTGGCTTTTCAGGTATTGCTCATTGGCGCGGCGAAACAACTTGCTCTTGGTCCCATAGTAACCTTTGTTGAGCTTCAGTATCTTCTTATGCTTTCGGTAACCTTGCGGTCCACTTTTTACACGTGCCATGTTATTCTCCTTTGCGAACCCCTGGGCGCCGGTGAATGAATGCTTTCACCCGTTGCGAACACCCAACAGCCGCAACCATTAAATGATTTCGTCGATCTATTTTTTCTTGCCCATATAGGGGGTCAAACGGCGTACTTTTTTACGATATCCCTTGCCTTTGACCGGGATCATCCGCTCAAACAATTGCTTGGTGCGGTCCGGTGTTCGCCGGCGCAAGTGACCCTTACCGATCTTAGTGCGCAAGATCGTACCCGAACCGGTCATTTTGAACCGTTTCGAAGTCGCTTTATGGGTCTTCATTTTGTACTTGCCATCTCTTGGTTTTCGTGGCATTTTGAACTCCTTTCATGAAAATCCTACGGCACATGCATGCAAAGCCGTAGGGTCTCAGCTTTTATTATCGTATCGTTCTTATCAGAAAAGCGCAGCGCTTACTTTTGTGGGGCGAGCATCATGAACATCGTTCGCCCTTCTAATTTTGGTGCTTGTTCAACATCCGCTACATCTGATAATTCTTCAGCGATTTCTCGCAGGTCTTCCAGGGCAATTTCCGGGTAAGTGATTTCGCGTCCTCTGAAGCGAATGGTCACTCGCACTTTCATCCCGTCTTGCAACCACCGGCGGGCATCGCGCACTTTGAAGCCTTTATGGTGGTCTGTGGTTTTCGGCCGCAAACGGATTTCTTTGATTTCGATTTTGGTTTGCGCTTTTCGTGCCTCGCGTTCCTTCTTTTCTTTTTCGTAAAGGAACTTGCCAAAATTCATAATCCTGGCAACAGGTGGGTCAGCGTTAGGAGCAACCTCGACCAGGTCCAGCTCGGCTTGTTCTGCGCGCTCTAAAGCTTCTCGTAAGCTGACAACACCGTGGTTTTCACCATCCTGATCGATCAAACGGACTTTTGTGGCACGAATTTGTTTATTGATGCGAAAATCGTCTTTGCTACTTATAGTGTAAACTCTCCTTCTGATACGATTCAACTGATTAATACAAACATCATTCCCGTCGAGGGAACGAGCTTTATCTTACCATATTTTCACATAAAACGTCAACCGGTTTTTACGAATGGTTGCCAGTAAAATCGCTTTGTTTTGGCTAGTGTCCCCAGTGCGAAACCTCCTGGTGGGCCCAACGATTGCCCATGACCGCAGATCTTCATGCGCCGGTCAGGAGACCGGCGCAATCGGGGGGGAGGGGGTAATTTTGCTGGTCCTACATTTTGATCTCGCTGGTCTCCTCACTTGATCTCGCTGGTGTCCAACTTTGTAACTCACCCGCAGAGAATCAGCGCCGGTCAGGAGACCGGCGCAATCGGGGGGGAGGGGGTAATTTTGCTGGTCCTACATTTTGATCTCGCTGGTCTCCTCACTTGATCTCGCTGGTCTCCCGACCAGCGAGCACTAATGACCGCAGGTCTCCTATTTTTTCACATCATCTCGCATCTATCGTAAAAAGTGAACATCGCTAATCCCAATTTCCCCTATTCCTCTAAACCGATAACCAATGAAATTGGAATCTTCCCCTCCTCTGCCCTGATCCAAAATCCTGCTGAAGAATTCTCCCAATATTCTGCTAAACGGACATACCCTTTCCTTACTGGGTTTTCATGAATATATTCAACTTTTTGATGTAAAAATTTTTCACTAATCAGACCCTCAGAATGCCAGCCAGGCTGCCAAACCTGCCTTGTCCTATCATTTAGCTTCTTATTCCTGGTAACAGCAGAAATTGATTTAGCAAAATTCTGATCTATGTAATTAGCCAATTTGCTTCCAGTGAACTTTCTCAAACTTGTTAGGGTTTTCTGTAGGCGAAGGTTATCAAATTCCGCATCATAAACAATCATATGAATATGGTTAGGCATAATTACGTAGGCATGGATGCGTAAATGTTTTTCTGTGATACAAAATTGCAAGCTATCCAAAAGAATTTGCGCTGGCTCTGGATTAATAAAAACTGGCAACCAATCAATGGTGGTAAATGTGACAAAATAGACATATACACCATCGATTAATTTATAACTATCCATGTAAATATTATATTTTATGTTTGATCATGATTGTCGATGTGCTTGGCCACTGTTTGAAGATAATCAGCGCCGGTCAGGAGACCGGCGCTATCAGAAATCTGAGACTGCCGCAACCGATTTCTATTGAGTTTTTATGGGTTAAACGAGCCCACGAATCCTATCCCTCAACCTTCTCGGCCACATCCTTCAACACCAAGACCTTGAAGTCATCCACCAGCATGGCGCCCAAGCGCTCACCGCTGCGGCGGCGGATGTCGACCTGGTTGTTTTCCATCTCACGGTCGCCCACCACGAGCATGTACGGCACCTTTAGCTTCTCAGCATCGCGAATCTTGGCGTTCATGCGGTCACTGCGATCGTCTAGCTCAACCCGCAATCCAGCTTGTTTGAGGGATTCCTTCACACCCCGGGCAAAATCCACATGCCGATCGGCGATCGGGATGATCACCACCTGCACCGGTGAGAGCCAAACCGGGAAGGCGCCGCCATAATGCTCGATCAGGATGCCAAAGAAGCGCTCGATGCTGCCCATCAACGCCCGATGGATCATATAGGGGCGGTAGGCATGGCCGTCTTCCTCAATATAGGTCATATCAAAGCGCTCAGGGTTGTTGAAGTCAAATTGGATCGTCGACAGCTGCCATTCGCGCCCCAGGGCATCCTTGATCTTCAAGTCAATCTTGGGACCGTAGAACGCTCCCCCGCCCTCATCAACCTCATAAGGCAGTTCCGCCCGCTTGAGCGAGGCTTGCAACGCCGCTTCAGCGTCCTGCCAGCGTTCAGGCTCACCCACCGCCTTTTCAGGCCGCGTGCTCAGGTAGGCTTTGATGTCATCAAACCCAAACGAGCGCAGGATGTGCAGGCTGAAGTCCAGCACAAAATCGATCTCCTCTGGCATCTGTTTCGGTGTGCAGAAGTGATGGGCGTCATCCTGGGTGAACCCGCGTACCCGCATTAACCCGTGCATCACACCGCTGCGTTCGTAGCGGTAGACGGTCCCCTTTTCAGCGTAGCGCATCGGCAAATCGCGATAAGAGCGGATATCCGATTTATAGATCTCAATATGGAACGGGCAGTTCATTGGCTTGAGGTAATACTGCTGGTTATCAATTTCAATCGGCGCGTACATATTCTCCGCATAGAAATCAAGATGCCCGCTCGTCTTCCACAAATCGGCTTTGCCAATGTGGGGTGTATAAACGAACTCATACCCGTGGGTAATGTGCTCATCCTCCCAAAAACGTTCAGCAATATGCCGAACCCGGGATCCCATCGGGTGCCACAAGACCAGCCCAGCACCGACCTCATCGCTCACGCTGAACAGGTCCAGTTCCTTACCCAGCCGGCGATGGTCACGCTTTTTGGCTTCTTCCAAGCGCCACAGGTAGTCCTTCAGGTCCTTGGGCGAGAGCCAGGCCGTCCCATAAATGCGCTGCAGCATCGGGTTGTGCTCATCCCCGCGCCAGTAGGCGCCTGCCACATTCATCAGTTTGACCGCTTTGAGGTTGATCTCCCCCGTGCGCTCCAGGTGGGGACCCCGGCACAGGTCGACAAAGGTGTCACTTTTATAGATGCTGATGACCGGTTTTTCCTCAACCGGGTTGCCGTGTTCATCCACGCCGCCCGCTTCCAGGCCGTCGATCAACTCCAGCTTATAGGGTTGGTCATCAAAGATCTCCCGGGCTTTCTCCGCTGAAACCTCCTCACGAATGAAGGGTTGATTGGCTTTGACGATCTCCCGCATCCGAGCTTCGATTTCCTCTAAGTCTTCCGGGGTCAATGGGCGCGGCAGGTCAAAGTCGTAGTAAAAGCCATCCTCAACAGGCGGCCCGATCGCGACCTTGCCTTCCGGAAATTTCTCCAGCACAGCCTGCGCCATGACATGCGCCGCAGAGTGCCTCAAACGGTACAGTTTTGACTCTTCATAATTTTCAGCCATCTCAATCCTCCTTCGGATCATCTCACCCTACCCAGGTTGGTCTTACCGGGGTAAGGTCATTCACATCACAATTAAACAAAAACCCTCGCCCACTGGGGCGAGAGTGATCTCACGCGGTTCCACCCAGATTATCCGTCAAGCCAGGCTTGGGGACATCTCTTGGGGCTGATAACGGGGCCAACCGTTCACCTTAGTCTGCCAATGGGCATTTCAGGCTCATGCTCGCGGGGGGTTTTCACTGGTTCTGGCCTGAGAAGACTTCCAGCCGCTGGTCTTCTCTCTCTATTGGCAGATTCCCAGTTACTCGTCCCGGTCAATGCATTTGAATATTCAGTGGGTGGTATAGGGCTCGAACCTACGACCTCCGCGATGTCAACGCGACGCTCTAACCAACTGAGCTAACCACCCAAAGGTCTAAGCATTATACAGCGAGGGATGGTAAAAATCAAGTGGCAATTGGGTAAATATTCCAAAACACCGGCCACTTCACTCGCTAAAACCTGCTAAACTATGCTATCATTGTGCCCAGGAGGTAGACACTATGCGACCAGATTGGGATTCTTACTTTATGAAAATTGCCTATTCTGTTTCCGAGCGCAGCACTTGCGACCGCGCCTTTGTGGGCAGTGTACTGGTGCGGGACAAGCGTATCCTGACCACCGGGTTCAACGGCTCACCCGCTGGGCAGCCGCATTGCGACGAAGTGGGCCATTTGCTGGTTGACGGGCACTGCATTCGCACCATCCACGCTGAGACCAATGCCATCATCCAGGCGGCGCTGCACGGTGTTTCGACCAACGGCTGCTGGTGTTATGTCACCCATTTCCCCTGCATCAACTGCACCAAGGCGCTGATCAACGCCGGTATCTCGCGTTTGATCTACCATGTTGCCTACCGCATCGATGAAAATGCTCGGGAATTCCTGCGCCTGGCAGATGTTGAGGTGTGTCAGCTGGATTATGTGCCAAATGGGAGCCCCTAATTAAGCCTAATTAGGCATAATTAGACATAATTAGGCATAATTAGGCATAATTAGGCAAAATCCACAGCTTATCTCAAACCTTCTTTTTCAACTCACATTCGGGGATGATCAACGCGCCTGCCAAAAACCCACCGCTTCCTCCAGCCAGCCCTCAGCCTGGGTGCCTGTGCCCAAACCAATCCCATGCCCTCCATGTGGGACGTCTCGCAGGACATACGGTACGCCATGCGTTTTCAGCTGATCAGCCAGCGCCTGTGCATTTCGGAAGTAGACCATCTGATCATCCCAACAGTGCATGATAAAGGTGGGCGGAAAATCACCATCGGCATAGGGCAGGATGCTGACCTCCTCCATCTGCGCTTGGGTCGGCTTTTTCCCCACGATCATCTTCAAACAGGTTTTGTGAATCCAGGTCATGTTTTCCCAGATCGTAACGGGATAACCGAGGATTAATACCCCGGGTTTAGGCAACCCCCAGTGGCGATAGCCAAGTTGATTCTTGCCCAAGCTGCTGATGAGATGCCCGCCTGCTGAAAACCCTACCAGGGCATAAGCTGTTGGATCAATGTTGAACACATCCGCCCGCGTCAAGATGGTGTGCAAGGCTTGCCGCAGGTCTTCCTGCGCGGCCGGCCATCGGTTATGACGACCCGTACGGTAATGGAGCACAAATGCAGTATAACCCAAACGGTTCAGCTCAGCGGCCGCAGGAAAGGCGTCCACAAAGGAAGCTGGGGTGAGATAAGCTCCCCCAGCACAGACCAGGGCAAATGGACCTTTCTTCTCTACCGGGAAGTAAAACAGGGCGGTATCACGCTTACGCGGGTCAACCGCTTTTTCAGCAGGGCTCCAAATATCGTGGTGAACCTTGACGCCCTTCGCAACAAGTGCGGCGAGACGGTTAAGTCCAACGGCAACATCATCGACATTCCAGGTTTTGAACGCCGCATTGATCGCCCCCAACTTCAATTCTTTCATCAGCACACCCAGCAGACCGGCAGGCACAGGAATGACAAAATTTTCAATCCCTTGAAATTCTGGCCGAGCTAATACCTGGCCAAACTTATCCTTTTTCGTGATTTTCAAGGTCACTTTGCCTTTCATCTCTCCGCTGAAAATAAATTGGCTACTCCAAAAGGATATCATAAGCGACTGATTTTTATCAGGCTTTTTTCAGATTGTTCCAAGCAGATCAAACATCACTAATTTAGTTAATAAAAAAAGGGGGGCGGTTTTATTGGATGGAAAAATGACGTTATTGAAAATTTTCATGATCAAAGACACGTCATTGATCCAGATTCTTTGATCTGCCATCACTGGCGAAATCATCGCCGTAGGTGTGCTTGTTGTTATCCCAATAACAACAGGCTTAATTTAGCGTTTTCTGAAAATCCCCGCCCATCACCCCCTAAGTCTCTCAGGCGACTTGCTTTGGCTCAAGTTCTTCTTTCTTGATGCTCAATTGCAAAGCTTCCCGCAACCGTTGTTCGGCTTTGGATTTTGTCAGGGACGGGTTGCAGATGATCCATTCATTGATAAAGAAGTTCTCAGCTTTCTCAAATGTCCTTTTCTCATCATAGCTAAGCTCTTTGACATGGTTGCGCCCATTGAGGTCTCGAATCAATGCAGCCCTGGCTGCCAGGGAGCCATCCAGCCAACGTTCAGTGATCACCCGTCTATTTCGATGCGAAGGCTCCGCCATCAAATCTGGCGGCTCAGAGAGGATTTCTAGCGCATGGTCAAATTCCGCTTCAGACCTAATCCGCTTGATATGATCGGCATCAGCCTTATCGCTCGGAAGCCAGTATTCGATATCTACTGCAGAAACTTTGAAATATGTGTCACGTTCTCCATCCAAATCCTTATCCACAATATCTACAACTTCCCCCACACCGTAATTATCATGAACGATCCAATCGCCAACTTTAAATCTTAGGGTTTTCTTAGCTGCCATTATTTTCCTCGTTTCAATCAGGATGAAGCGATCCGATTCAGGTTTAATTGATGAATTATTTCTCTGTCAAGAAAATAGATGATGACAGCTGCCTATGATGGCTTGTGGAACCCCCCTAATAAATAACATCCAGCGATGAATGAGCCATCTGTAAATGATGGGTTAATCATACCTCAAAAGCCTAATAAAGATAAGGATTGTTCATCAGTCACAGGGCAATCGTAATGAGGGAGAAATGTCTGTAATATCGTTGTTCATGAGCTACCAGACCCCATCCCCGGCCCTTCCCTTCGGCGAGGGGAAGGGTGGCCGAAGGCTGGGAAGGGGTGCTTATAGAGAAGGTCGTTGATTCTGCGAAAATGTATGATGTTGCAATCGTCCTAACCCAGTTAGGATCAAAATCCTTCATCGCTAATTAGGGGAAGACACCCATGATTAATAAATGCCAGTAAAGTCCAATTCTTCAGCCAGGAGGTTACCACCAATAAAATTTTCTCATTAATATTTACGACAATAACCCTTGCTTAATCCATGGCAGATAACTCAAAGCTCTTTTATAATTTATTCATGGCAAACGCAGCCCTGGTGCATCAAATCCAATCTGCGATCACGGATGAGATTTTTTTTGCATTGGGTCTTAACCGGCGTGGGGCACTCCGTCGCGCGTTCGGATGGGCTTTTCACGCACCAACACGCCGCTTTGCCCGGATCATGGCGGATGTCGATGCTGCCGTTGCGGTCGGAGGACCGCCTGCCGGCTGCCAGACGATGCTGGACGCTCTCGGCGTCCAAGCCAAAGCTGAAGGTGTGGAAAACATCCCGCTTACGGGACCCGCCATCATCCTGGCAAACCACCCCGGTGCCTACGACTCAATGGCCATCGGCAGCCTGGTCCCCCGCACAGACCTGAAGGTTATTGTAGGCAAAACGCGTTTGTACCAGGTCTTACCGCACATCCACCCGGAAATGATCTATGCCAGCCAGGAGCGCTCCGAGAGCATGACCGCCCTACGCCAGGCCATTTCACACTTCGAAGCCGGCGGTGTGCTGCTGCAATTTGGCTCCGGCCTGATCGAACCCGACCCGGCTCTGCATCCCGTCAATGACGCCGTATTCGAGCGCTGGTCCGCCAGCATCGAAGTCTTTATGCGAAAAGTCCCCCAGGTACAGATCATACCAACCATCGCCAGCAATGTCTTGCTCAAACGGTTCGACCAGCACCCATTGACCCGCTTGCGCAAAACCGGGATGGATCAACGCCGCTTAGCGGAATTCATGCAGGTTATCCAGCAGCTGCTCTTTCCAAAATCTATTGATGCCAAACCTTGTATCAGCTTTGGCAGACCCTTCACCCTGGAAGAGCTAGAAAGATCCGGTGCCCAGCGACGGCTGATGCCCGCAGTATTGGCCCGGGTTAATAACCAACTGGCGCACCACTTAGACGTGTTTGTTCAAAACCACACGGCTACATCCTCGCGATAAAGAATAAACGATGCAACAGATGAACCCTTTCAACGAATAAGTTGTGCCGTCAATACCATCAATGACAGGAGAACGTATGAAATCCTCACACACATCGATCATCTTGGGATGGGTGACAGCAATCCTAGCCCTGATTTCGTCGGCAACTGGGCTTTTCTGGCAGACGGCAGGCGAACCTTTTGTGTTCAACACCCTTTATGGTCAACGCGTGGAAATATACGGACGGGGCTTGTATCGTTACGACACCCTGTTTAAAGCCCCCTTGCTGCGTGGGACGGATGCCGTGATCCTTTTTTTTGCGCTGCCCCTACTGATCTTTGCGTTAACTTGGGCGCGCCGTGGCAAGTTAAGCGGCCAACTGCTTTTGGCTGGTGTGCTGTCCTTCTTTGTGTACAATGCAACCTCCCTGGCCTTTGGTGTGGCCTATAACCGGTTATTTCTGCTGTACCTGGTTTACTTCCCGGTGAGCCTGTTTGCCTTGATCACAGCTTGCCTTTCGATTGATATTCCCGCGCTTGCTGAGCACATATTACCACAATTCCCCAGGCGATTGACCGCCATCTTCTTGATCATCGCCGGCTGTTCTGTCTTTGTGTGGTTGATCATCATTATCGGGGCCATTCTCCAGGGTGAGGTCCCGGAGGGGATCGACAGCTTTGTCACCGAGGTGACCTATTTTCTCGACCTGGGCTTGATCGCACCCACGGCCTTTCTGGCTGCCATCCACCTGTTCCGCCGTCAGCCGACAGGGTATTTTCTGGCTGCCCTGATTTTGACCCTCAACGCGATGATCGGACCGGTCGCCCTGGCCCAAGCTGTGATGCAGCATTTGGATGGCGTAGCCGTCAGCATCGGTGAGCAGGTCGTGTTTGTCGGGATATTTATCCTAACCAGTATTCTCTCGGGGGCTTTGCTGATCACCTTGTTGCGCAGTATCCAACCTGAAGCCCCAAGTGAAAGTTGATGTCAAATTTAACCACACATAATGTTTGGTTCCCTATTGCCTTTGATTTTGGTGCTTGGGAATTCACCACAAAATCGGAAATCATCTTTTTCAGCTACTGCTCACCATGATATTATTAATGGTACGCTGAATAAAGCCAGCTAAACCTCACCTAGATATAAGGAGTCTCGCTACGTCCCATATGTTTATCCCCGGTCCTGTGGATGATGACCCTAAAGTACTGCAAGCCCAGACCAACCCCATGATCCCGCATCGCTCAGCAGAGTTTGATGCATTTATTAAAAAAATGTAAGCCTAGGTGATGGCTTCAGCCTTATGTCTGGGCAACGAACCACAGCGGATTGGGCTTATTTTTTTCATAACTATCAGCAAGGATCTATCATGGCTGAAACATTTACAATCAAAATGGAAAAAATGGTCGCCGGCGGTGACTGCCTGGGCAGGCTGCCGGACGGACGTGCCATCTTCGTACCCTTTGTGCTGCCCGGCGAAACCGTGCGGGTGAATGTGGTCGATGAAAAGAAACGCTATGCGCGCGGTCTTCCAGTCGAGGTGATCGAAAGCGCGTCAGAGCGCATCATCCCACGCTGCATCCATTTTACGGAATGCGGCGGCTGCCAGTACCAGCACCTCGACTATGCGAAGCAGCTCGCCCTGAAAGTGGACCTGCTCAGGGACCAATTCCAACGCATCGCCAACATCGAGAACCCTCCCCTCCAACCGATTGTGCCATCACCCACTCCCTGGCATTACCGCAACCATGTCCAATTCCACCTCGGCCAGGCGGGTGAGTTGGGCTATATCCATACCGACGGTGAACACCTGCTGATCATCGAGGAATGCCACCTGCCTCAGCCCGAGATCAACGCACTCTGGCCGCAGCTCGACCTGGGACCCGAGTCTGGCGTGTACCGCCTGGGTATCCGCCAAGACAGCTACGATAACCTGATGCTGATCATGGAAGGCGATGACCCAAAAGCGCCGGATTTCAGCGAGGATATCCCGGTCTCAGCCGTCTACACCCCACCTGATGCGCGCTTGACCGTCCTGGCTGGCGAAGATCACCTGGTCTACACCCTGCACGGCCGCCACTTCCAGGTCTCTGCCCGTTCGTTCTTCCAGGTCAACACAGCCATGGCGGAGAAGATGATCGCTTTTCTGCTCGAAAACCTCAACCTCTCACCGACGACACACACCCTTGAGCTGTATGCGGGCGTGGGTTTATTCAGCGCGTTCCTTGCGCCCAAAGTCAATCACCTGACCGCGGTTGAAAGTTCGGGCTCAGCCTGCCATGATTTCGCCGTCAACCTGGACGAATTTGACAATGTGGACCTGTATGAAGCCCAGGCTGAAGAGGTGCTGCCCACACTGGACACGCCGATTGATCTGCTGGTGATGGACCCGCCGCGGTCGGGTTTAGCACCTGCCGTGCATGACGCGCTGGCAAAGCTGCAACCTGCGCAAATCGCCTATATCTCCTGCGACCCAGCCACCCTAGCCCGGGACGTCAAACGCATCCTGGGAAATGGCTACCACCTGCAATCGGTCACCCCCTTCGACCTATTTCCTCATACCGGGCACGTGGAGACGGTTGTGTTGATGTCACGCAAAGACAAATAAATAGACCAAGAATGGCTTAAAACAAAGGTTTTCAGACTTTCGGTAACAATCACCGATTGCTGGAAACCTTATTTTTTATCCTCCGAGTATAGTTTGGACATCAAATATAAGTTAGGGTTGAGACTACAGAACTGCTTTTTATCCTGCGAGACAAGGGAACTACTGTTTTTAGGATAGGTTGAGACTAGAGAACTGTTGTAAATAAATTAAGGTCTGGAATCATCCTTGATCAGGGGATGCGCTAGGGGGTGATAGTTCATATAAGTTGACCGTAGGTTGTACTACGGTCGAAGTTGACACCAAATGTTTGTTATTATTTTGTGGTAATTCGTGATATAATGAACTAGAGGGATTAAATGTAAATAGAAGGAGAAAAAGCCATGTCAAAAGGTATAGAAATAATCGATGTAGGTGGGGTGAACTGTTATTTGCTCGAAGTAGATGATGGTTTTGTGCTTATAGATACCGGATTTTCAGCTAAACGTATGTTTCTTGATGAAGTCTTGAAAAAAGCACTCAATAAGCCCGGAGAAGTACCTAAAAAGTTAAAACTTGTTATTTTAACTCATGGCGATTCAGATCATGCTGGAAATTGTAAGTTCCTTAGAGAAAATTACGATGTGAAAATCGCAATGCACTTTGAGGATTCTAAGATGGTTGAAAATGGGGATATGTCGTGGAATCGGAAGTTAAAACCTGATAAAATCTCTTTTACTTTCAGATTAGTCACTCTTGCTTTCGGTAAGAATAGTATTTTTGACACGTTTAAGCCTTACATTTACTTACAGGACGGACAAAATCTCGCTGAGTTTGGTTTATCTGCAAAGGTAATTCATCTTCCGGGGCACTCAAAAGGATCTATTGGTGTACTAACAAACGAAGGTGATTTATTTTGCGGTGACTTAATTTACAATTTCGCAGGTTTCAGTTACATCGATAATCTTGAAGACTTTAACGAAAGCATAAATAAACTGAAAAAGTTGGATATTAATATCCTTTACCCTGGTCATGGAAAGCCATTTTCTATAAATTATTTTAATAAAAAATTTGTGTAAAAAATATAATAACGTAAATGACATATATCCGTCGGTTATCGTGTGAAATTTCAAAGAGGCGTTCAGTTCAGGATTAGGGCAAGACTGTCCATGGTCATACAGCTGCAAAAGTAATCTATAAGCGTGCAGATGCGCAGCAGCCATTTATGGGGTTGACGAAAAGCAACGCAGGTACTGGTGATTTATTGATTGAAAAGCTTATATAAATATTCATAGCCAGTTGATATGTTTCCACAAACCTTGAAAACGCTGAAGAACGGTTGATATGTTCCCAAGAACGCAGACATCAATAATAGCAACTCGAGCCACATTGAGACAGTTGTTTTAATGACTCAAGCCGGGTTGAATTGACAGCGTTGTTGGCAGAGAGGCCAACGATGAATGGTGATTATCTTGCAACATTTGGTAAACAAGTGACAGTAAAACTTGAACTTGTGGAGATGAGAGGCGATATATTATCATGCATCCTCATCAGGTAATATTGAAATATTGGAACCTCAGATTTCAAACCATACTATTCCTTTGATCTATTTTTCCAAGAAACGCGAGAATGTACTGGTTTATCTGAGCAATGCCATTGAAAAATACTGCAGAGAAACAAATTTTGAATACTCTGGAAATTGGCAAAAATGGGGGCCATACGGATTTAATCAGGATGGTACACAACAAATAGAGGAGTACTATCCACATGCCTTGGAGAGGACATATAAAGGCGTTTCGGGTTATATTTACTCTGCAAATAACATTATTGATTCCGGTTTTCAAATCCAAATTCCTGATGCTGCAACATCAAGTGTTCCTGTCACTGTAGATTCCTGTGAGTTTATCCCAGATGCTTATCAGGTAATTCTTGATGCTGAAAGAAAAGGATTGATTACGATTTTACGTTATGAAGATTCTTCTGATTCTCAATTGGAATGGATTAAAAGGACGATGAGAACAGAATACGATCATGCAATGGATCACCCAGATTATCGTCATTTTATTGAAGGCTGTTTTCCTGCGATATTTAACGAATGAATGACTTAAATTATTCGATATGTTCCTGTATACTGGGCATATTGAGACAATCGTCTTAATGTCCCTAGTCCAGACCGCATCCACACAATAAACAAACGAACGTATCCTTGGCTGGCATTGTATTGGCGGTGAGGTTGTGCTTTAATATAACAATACCAGTGTTTCATAATTTTATTATGTTGCACAATCGTATGGATTTGGAAGGCATATTGATCTGATATTCCAGCAGTTAGCGTCGAATCGTCAGATAGATATCCTCCCGATCCTTCAAACCAATTAATTAAAGGAGTACAACGATGAAGCTAGGCGTTGAAATTGATTTTGTTGTCGAAGATTGTTTAAAAGCCTGCGCGCTTTATGAGAAAATTTTTGATGTGGAACCTGTTGAGATGACCAATTATGCCACAGGAATGAACGAGGTGGTGTTTACGTTATATGGATCCAGGTTTCACATGCTGGATGAAAATCCTGAATTTCAGCTGATCGCGCCCAAGCCTGGTGATCCGAAACCGATCTGGTTCAATATCTCGGTGCTCGATATCGCTAGCACATATGCCAAAGCCATCAACCAAGGCTGCACAGAGATCCAACCCGTCACAGAAATGCCTGACTTTGGCGTCTCAAATGCCATTTTCAGCGATCCCTTCGGTTATCTCTGGATGCTGCATCAAGTACACAAAGAAGTGAGTTTTGAAGAACGCAAAAAGTTGTGGGAAGATAGGGAAGAATAACATGCAATACGAAGTGAACACGGTTCAAGAATATATTGCAGCATTGCCAGAAGACAGAAAGCCCGTCATAGAAAAATTGCGGCAAGTGATCTTGGCCAACTTGCCGGATGGCTTTGAAGAACAAATTTCCTCTGGAATGATCGGCTATGTTGTACCCTTATCAAGATATCCCAAAGGGTATCACGTGAAGAAAGATGAACCTCTTCCCTTTCTTGCCCTGGCATCTCAAAAAAATCATGTTGCTGTATATCATATGGGTTTGTATGGAAATCCAGCTTTAGAAGCATGGTTTATCAAAGAATACGCTGAGCGTGTGTCCACCAAGCTTGATATGGGCAAAAGCTGCATCCGGTTTAAAAATCCAGATCAAATCCCTTATGACCTGGTTGCCGAATTGTGCCAGAAAATAACGGTTGATGAGTACATAAATTCTTACGAAAGGGCTGTAAAAAGGAGTTGAATGGAAAGCCCAATCCATAAGAAATTTGAGTTTGAGGCGGAAATCAAGAAAGTGCCTGATATAGATGGGGCATATGTCGAAATGCCTTTCGACATCAGGGAGGAATTTGGCAAGGGCAGGGTAAAAGTTCACGCCACCTTTGACGGGGTGGGCTATGATGGCAGCATCGTTAACATGGGCATCAAGCATGACGACGAAAGCATTTGCTATATCCTTGGACTCCGCCAGGATATCCGCGCTAAAATCGGCAAAGGGCTCGGCGACAGCGTGAAAGTAACGATTGTGGAAAGGTCGTCTTAAAATACATGGTAGCCGAATGTATGCGTAATAAATTCCCCTTTACTCGATTTAATCTCAGACGAAGGCACACATGAAGACAATTATCGACTGGCTGCTGCAAGGCGATGTCAGTCTCCAATATCTGACCCACAAATATTTGCTGAATACCGAAGAAAATCATCTCAACAATTTACAAGCAAGGATCGCCACCGAAGGTTGGGGTAAACGATTTCTGGATGCCAGAAATGCCTCGGGGCATTGGGGCCGAGGTTTCTATCAGCCAAAATGGATTAGCTCCCATTACACGCTGCTGGACCTGCGCTTTCTCGAAATTGAGCCGGTCGAACCAATTTCAGAAACGATCGCCTTGATCCTGGCGCAATCCACAGCGCCAAACGGCAGCATCAATGAATCAAGATCCATCCCATCCGGTGACGTGTGCGTCAACGGCATGTTCCTGAATTACGCGGCATTTTTCGGCACACCAGAGGATCAGCTTAAATCCGTTGTAGATTATCTACTGGATAACATCATGCCGGACGGGGGGTTCAACTGCGAGGGTAAAACCAAAGGCGCGCATCACAGCTCCATGCATACCACCATGTCTGCCTTGGAAGGCATATGGGAATTCATCAAAGCGGGTTATTCGTACCGGGTTGATGAATTGCACCAGGCAAGACTCACTGCCGAAGAATTTCTTTTGATGCATCAGCTCTATAAATCCGATAAAACCGGAGAGGTTATCAATAACAAATGGACGATGCTGTCCTTTCCTTCACGATGGTTCTATGACATTTTGAGGGCATTGGTGTATTTAGCGGATGCGGACAGATCCTATGATCCACGGATGAAAGCAGCCCTGGAGTTACTGATGTCAAAGCGTAGAAAGGATGGCGCCTGGCCTATCCAGGCAAAACATCCCGGGCTGGTCCACTTTGACATGGAACAAACCGGGGCGCCCAGAAGGTTTAATACCTTAAGAGCGCTGAGGGTGCAGGAAAAGTATGGTTGAATAGATACGCAATTATCCCGTGATAACCCTTAAGAACGCCCGGTATCATAACAAAAGCTCCCTAATCGCCTATATCTAATCATCTAATATGGCGAGACCTGATTCCAAAGCGTTGAAGTATTGGTGGTGTGAGATGCCTCAGTGTGCCGTACCTTATTCACCATGTACGCATCACCACCCCACCTTGTTATTGCCTGTGATATACAATCCCTTCAGCCTTTACCTCATCGCTCTGACCGGTTCTCATCCATCAACCCTGCCTAGGATTTGTTAAAAGTCAGCGATGATCAGCTTTTTCATGTCCATCATGCGGGCATAGGCGCCTGGCTTTTCCATCAATTCGTCGATGTTTTCCGGCACAATTTGCCAGCTTAAGCCGAATTTATCCTTACACCAACCACATTGTTCAAACTGTCGATCGTCGGACAGTTTTTCCCAGAAGGTATCAATTTCAGCCTGGTCTTTGCAGCTGACGGCTAAGGATATCGCTTCGTTGAAACTAAAATTGTGTTCGACAGCTGAATCCATCGCTGCAAACCATTGGTTAGCCAGCATAAAATCGCCAAACATCAGCGCACCAGCCTTGGCTGGTCCAATGTCCTCAGGATAATAGTTCAGTGCACCCACTTTGGCATCCTTGAAAACGGACACATAGAAATGGACCGCTTCTTCTGCACGGTTTTGATTTTGACCGGTAAACAGCAGCGAAGGGACGATGAACGGACGTGGTTCGCCCGCTGGATCCGTCAGGATCAATTGCCAGGTCACACCATACCGGTCTTTGATCCAGCCGTATTGTTGGCTGAATGGATATGAGTCAAGCGGCATGAGCACTTGACCGCCATCACTGAGCTTTTGCCACAGTTCGTCCAGGTGGTCGCGTGCGCCGTCATCAACCGAGGGGTCAAAGTTCACCATGAAGGATATGGACGGGTTGGGCGCAAATTCTGGACCGGCATTGATGGCGATAAATGTATGCCCACCCAGCTCAAATTCAAGCGTCAGCACTTTGCCAGCAAATTCCAGTTGAAAATCTGCCAGACCATCAGCGGTACTTTTGGGGTAATAGGACGTGGTCAGGATTCGGCTGCCAGGAAATGAAGACGTGTAAAAATCAACGGCTTCTTGAGCATCACCTGCGAACCATAAATTGGGGGTAATTATTTGTTTCATTTTAGATCTCCTTTCTTTGTTTTTTCACTGTACCCAATTTTGAACGAGGCTTTCAACTGTTTTATTTTTATATCTAATATTTTTATATTATATAACAGGGATTAACCAAGCAGATCAAAGAAAAAACACACAGTTTCATTAATGAATTCCAGCTGAAGCCATTCCCCCAATACCTATTACCGATTACCTAATACCTACCACCTAACACCTTTTCCCCGAAGCGAAGCGGCATAGGATTACTCACTACTCACTACTCACTATTCACCATTCACTATCACCCCTAAAACAACGCCGATGACAGGTCTTTGCGATATTGGCTCACCTCCGGGTAGGAATCTCCCAGCAATGCCAGCAAGCCAACAAAAATTTCTTTCACCTCCCCCCCGCGATAATGCCGGTCCTTGCGCAAGATATCCAAAAAGCCGTCCAATGCAGCCAGGATGTTCCCCCGCTGGGCCAGCCGCATGCCGTTCCGGAAAACGGCTTCTAGGGGTTGATCATCTTCAACCAGGTCAACCCGGTTCACCGTAAAAGCTTTCGCCACAGGTTTCAATAACTGGGCCGTGTTATATTCTGAACTGGCTGGGAAGTTTTCAAGCAAGACGGCAGCCTCCCGCCCTTCACCTTGCAACAGCAAAGCCCGAATCAAACCCAGCAAAGCGCCGGCATGGTCGGGCTGCACAGAGAGAAATTGGCGGTAGGCATCCTCGGCTTCCCCATAATCGCCCAGTTCCATCAGGCTATTGCCTTTGGCATACATCAAATCTTCGGGTGTCGGGGCCAGTCGATGAATTAACGCCCGCAAATGATCATCTGAAGGCACCCCCGAGAATTCAGCCACAACATGACCGTCCACAAAGGCTTTGGCTGCCGGGATATTGCGGATTTTATATTTCTTGGCCAGCCTGCCGTTATCGTCTACGTTGACCTTCGCCAGCCTGAAGCTGCCCTCACCTTCCCTGGCGAGCGCCTCCAGCTTAGGCCCCAACACACGACACGGCACACACCAGGCTGCCCAAAAATCCACCAAGACCGGGATGTGCGTGGAATATTGAAGCACTTCATATTCAAAATCAGATTCGTCAACGTGAATGATAAAATCTGAGGCCATATCCTTATTCCTTCACGTTAATTGTACTGCAGTTCTCAGGCATCATCGTTTACTATTCACCGGAATCGTCGACGATCCCAGGTTGGATCACATCCACCACGTCGCCGTGGATCGAAATGACTATCCGGAACCCGATCATGCCCAGGTAGACCCGGCTTTCTTCAGGGATACCAATTTCAGCCAGCTTGTCGTAATGCTCTTCCATATTCTTGAACTGGCTCTGGATAGCGGCCATGGTGAAGATATCATTCTGCCCCAGCATCTCTGCAGCCTTCTCTGAGAGCAAATCCTCATGACCTTCGATCTGTTCCTGGAACAACTGCCATACCTGGCGATCCACATCCTCCGCAGGAATGTGGCGTTTGAACCCATCATCATCAACGATGTAACAGGGTTCAACGCCAATCCAGCCGGTTTCAACTGGATTGCCATATTCATCAAATACCAGGCCTTCAAAAACAGCTTTCTTGGGCAAACCTTCCTCCATTAAGATTATATCGTAACTACTCAGGCAGCACTGCTGATGAAGTAAGGGGGATGTGGTGTGGCGGCGAAGCCGCCACACCACATCCCCCTATTCCCTCGCACGCTGAATAGTTACATTATATCAACGGTTAATTCGAACTATAGAACAACTGTATAAGATTTTAGTTAATTCAGGTAAAAGATGCGGGTTGTAACTATTGAACGACCACCCGGGTGCTCTCATGGCCGGAGTAAAAATATTCGCCTGGTGGAACCACCGGTGTTGTCCAGCGATAAACCCATTTTGCCGCCTGCGGGTTCATATTGATACAACCGTGGCTGTTCGGCACGCCAAAATCATTGTGCCAGTAGGTGCCATGAAATCCAACCCCATCACCGGTAAAATAGCTGATCCACGGAACACCGGGGAGGTCATATCCCGTGCCAAATTCACTGGGCGGTAAAAACATGTGGCGGCAGGGTCGCTTGCTGGTCGTTCTGAAGACTCCTTGCGGTGTGGCAAAGCCCCCTTCCGCTGAACGTGCACCAGAAGAAATCCGAAACACATTCACAACCTTTTCACCTTCGTAAGCCACGAGGGATTGTTTTTGCAGGTCTACCACCAGGGTTTTTTCTTCAAATGGAACCTGTGGCGAAAGTGGGCGTAATTCTCTATCGGGGACTAACCGGATGTAGTAGGCTGGTACATACAACTTCTTATGAAAGCGATCATCCAGCAGTTGATACCATGCGCCGCCATTCTCATCTGTCAGCCGATCGGTCACCCAGAAAGTGGACGCATAATATAACCGGTAAAGCACCTTTCGATCTTCATCTATACTTGAATAGGCATCCACCAAGGGGATAGTGATTTCACCTAAGCGACCAGTTGCAGGGATAAAGGGGGCAGGTGCATTGAATTGCATCCTGACCGGCTGGATGCGCCCGGAATGTGCATAACCCATCCCATCCAATTCATACCAGGTGCGGTTCGCCGAGGAATCATCCTCACAAATTGAGATACCGGTGATCTCATAAACGCTGTCCAGCTTAAGCTCACGGATCACATCTGAACCCACCGACAAGGCTTCATACAGCGGGAATCGGTCCTGCTGAACGCGCCCCAAAAGCCGGTCATTGCGCCGTTGAATGCTGGTCGTGTCCGACCGTGGGAGCAGGTTCGTGGGTAAAAATAAACCTGCCATACCCAGACCCCAGAATTTGATAAATTCCCGTCGAGAAAGAGATGAATTTAACTTCAACATGGAGAAACGGTCAGTCATGGACGTTGACGATAATACCCACATGCGACCAGTTGAACAACCAGCCTGCCTCTTCAGTGACCATGTTGACACAGCCATGGCTCATCGGCGTGCCAAAATTGCTGTGCCAGTACGTGCCGTGAATCCCGTAATCCTTATAAAAATACATGGTATAGGGCACGTTGGGCAGGTAATAACCAGGACCGGACATATCGGTGTAGCGCAGCTTGATCCATACGGCAAAGCGTCCCACTGGCGTGGGTGTATTGGGCAGGCCGGTGGATACAAGAAAAGACCGAACAATCATATCGCCTTCGTAGGCATATAACCGCTGTTCTGAGAGGTCAATATCAATCCAGCGCTCATCCCCTTCAATGCCGGGTGGCATGTATGACTGCCTGGTGGGGGAAGGCCTTTGGGTGGGGGTTGAAGTTGGCGTGGCTGTCGGGGTTGAAGTGGGGGTAGACGTGGGTGTGCTGGTCGGCGTGGAGGTCGGGGTTGATGTAGGTGTGTTGGTCGGTGTGTTGGTCGGCGTAGGGGTTAAACTGGGTTTGCTAAAATTTTCCATTTGGATGGGTGCAGCTTGATCAGCAGCCCGAACAAAGCCAGAAGGGATCATATCCAAGCCCAACAGCAGGGATGCCATCAGTACCAGCCCAACAATCGTCCACAGCCAAACCGGCCAATGGGTTTCCATTGTGATCGGGGGCCTGACATGCGAAACCGGTGCTAATTTTGCCCCCTTTATTTCACGGGTATCTTCAGTATCCGCGCCTGGCGTCTCTGCCCCCATCCGCTTGCGGGACCACTTCAACGCCGCCTTAACGCGTGGATCTTCAGAATTAAGCCCTTGTGCTATTTCCAGGTAAGCCATGCTGGCCCTGGGACTGGAAAGCCCTGCCAGGATCAGCCAACCTTCGAGCGCATTAAAATTTTCCGATACGACCTGTTGGGCAATCCGGCGCGCTAAAGCCCGGTCACCTTTTCGCAGTGCATCTTTGCTTTCGGCCAGTAAACGTCGCTCGGATTCATCGTTCATCGTTATGGACTCAGTGGTTCGTTATTTAAGTAACACAAAATCCCGGCCACGATACCCTCAGCCACCAGGTCTGTTTCTTCGGTAATAAATCGGTAATCCAGGTTCATAAACCCCGCCTCAATGATCGCAGCAAGGGTGCGTGGATCAACCTCATTAAATGCGTGGTAATAGGTCATATCGTTCGTTACTGAGCCAGCATGGTAGGGCAAACCGGTAACTTCCCCATATCTCGTCGACAGGCATTGGGTTAACCGCTGGCTGTCAGCGATGTTCTGTGCAGATAAGGCTGAGGCCACTTTATACCCCGTCGCCTGTTCATTGACATATTGACAGGAATCCAGGTGAATGGAAACAACCACGGCAGCCTGGTAGCCCCACAACCTTGAATCAAACTCCTGCAATAAATCAACCTCATAACCCATGTCGGTGAGCCGTTTCTGAACCAGGGTGGCAATTTCAAGGTTTAATTCAGCCTCGGTAACGTTGTTCGGGCAAACTGCGCCAGGGTCAGAACCATAATGCCCTGCAACAATCCCAATGGTCTCCCAGTTCACATCTTCTTCGGAGTCCGGTGCGCTCACCAGGATGCTATCACCCTCTCCAGGAACAGAATCGATCACCTGGGCCATCCTGGCTTCCAGGCTGCTTTCAACCAAGCTGCCGGGCGTCCACAGGGTGAAAAGGGTCGCCACGATAAAAGCCGCACCCAACACGGTGGTCAACCCGCTCCAGAAATTGAACGCAGCAGGCTTCTTTGGCTTTGCTACACCGACCTGTTTCGATCTCTCCTCTTGTGGGAGGTGTTCCAGGTCGTCGGCAGGTTCATCCAGAGGTAATTGATCGTCCATAGAATATTATGTTACCTTAAGTCTCGCTTTTTTGACAGGTTCAAATCAGCTTCATGCCAATGCTCGATTATCGGCCTAAATACTGGCTTGACGCATGTGCGGGGACAAAGTATAACAAATCTATCGAAGGGAAAACATGAGCGATCATATCCATCAAGAACAACTTAAACAGGTCATGCGATCATGGATCACTGGCGTGGCCATCGTCACAGCCTGCCAGGCTGGCGTTTTCCATGGGATGACCGTCAACAGTTTCACTTCCATCGCCCTCTCACCGCCCACCGTCATGGTCGCGTTGCAGCAAAGCACCCGCACCCAGCAAGCGGTCAATGCCGGCCGCGCCTTTGGGGTGACCATCCTTGGTATCGACCAGGAAACCCTTGCCAAGCGCTTTGCTGGCCAGATGGGAGAGGATCAACCCCGTTTTGCAGGCTTGGACACCTTTACCATGGTCACCGGTGCACCTTTAATCAAAGGCGGGCTGGCTTACCTGGATTGCCAGGTGGTGAATGCCTTCGACGTTGGTGCAAGCACCGTCTTCTTCGGTGAAGTCTTAGCAAGCCAAAGCAATGCCGATGGTCGTGCCCCCCTATTGTATTTCAACCGCGATTGGCGGAGGCTGGCAAACCGATGACCCATGAATTAACCACAACTGAGCAAGACATCCTGTTAACCACCGCCCGCCAGGCGCTGGAAAATGCAGTCCGCGGCGACCCTGTACCACAGATTGAGCTTGATGACCTCCCGCCAGCGCTTCGGGAACCAGGCGCCTCCTTCGTGACCCTGACCATCGCTGGCAACTTGCGCGGCTGCATTGGCGCGCTGGACCCCTACCAGCCGCTGGCGCTCGATGTCCAGGAGCACGCTGTTGCTGCTGCCTTACAGGATTACCGCTTCCCACGGGTAAAGCCGGCGGAATTGCCCCATATTCAGGTCGAGGTATCGGCTCTCACGCCGCGCACCCGGCTTGAGTACCAGGGCCCGCGAGACCTCATCGCCAGGCTCAGGCCGCACATCGACGGCGTTATCCTGCAAGACGGCCTGCGCAAAGCGACCTTCCTACCCCAGGTGTGGGATAAGCTGCCGGATCCTGAAGAGTTCTTGTCCCATCTGTGCATGAAAATGGGAGGGTCGGGTGACCTGTGGCGCAAGAAGAAACTGGATGTGTTTGTTTACCAGGTACAAGAATTTCAGGAATAATTCAAATGCTTAAACAAAAAGAGTCACTCGAAAGTGACTCTTTATTTTATTAAAATTGTTCTCGAATGGCTACAAAACTTCAACCTCAGCCAGCACAGGGGTGGCGGATTTATTATAAGCCTGTCCCAGCAGGTGTGAGTAAACTGCGGTTGCATAAGCTGATGTAAACAACGCACCAATGATGCACACTATCGTACCCAAAGGAGCGATAATTCCCATGGCGATAAACCCACCAACCAGAACCAGCAGCCAGGACACAAAGGATTTCTTAAGCAATCCGAAGACCTCTTTGAACTTGAAAGCTGCACCAAATTGACCCTTGGCAACATAATTCGCCACACCAGCCATCCCCATTAAGCCGATCAGTAGGGCAAGCAGGAAACCAAACAAACCGAAGCAACCGCCAACGATCATTAAAATCACTCGAAAAGCTTCTTCATAGACGCCGTCGGCAAACCCAAATAAGGAACCGGAAATCCCCACAACGATGGCAACTGGCAGGCTATAAATTGCAGTGATCAGCCAGGCCATAAATCCACGCCCCAGGTCTGCACCGAAATCCAATTTGGGCAGGGCATTTTCAACATACCCGTCGATCACATTTTTTGTCGCCTTCAATCCCCAGCCAATCACAACAAATGGGCCGACCACGGGGATTAAGCTGCACAGGGCAGGAACAGCCACCTTGCCAAACCATTCCTTGTCCTTAAAAACATAACTGAAAGATAATCCAAAATCCATCATTTTCTCCTATTCTTGTCGATTGAGTGTGTTCAATAAATTCGCAATCTCCGTGCGATTAGCTGCTCACATATGATTACGTCAAACCCTGTGCCAAAGTCGCGGAAATAAGGTGAGTCAGATAGCCATTTCTCACAATTGTGTGAATTGATCGACCTTTAATACAAAAATCGTCGCTCGTTTCTCCTTGCTTTTATCCGGCTGCTTACAGCTGGTGCGGATAATCTCCAGCGCTTTCTCAACCTGCTCGTCCTCAACACCGACCAACAAGGTGCTGCGGCCGCTGCGTAAAAATCCGCCGGTAGAAGCAATAAAGGTCACCCTGAATTCATTTTCCGTCAGGGCTTTTGAAACGGCATCGTTATCCTCATCTTTGATAATGGCAATGATCAGTTTCATCGTTAAATTTCCTCATATTGTTCAACTTCAATGGTAAAAATGCTCGCCCCGCCGACGGTAACCGGCGTCGGCGCTGGCATGGGCAGCGGTGAGTTTTCCATCGGCACGGCGATAAAGGCCACCCTCTGGCGGCAGGTTTTGTTCAGGATCTCAATCGCCAATTCTTTTCGATCCGTGCCTGACCCGATCATCAATGTGGAATTTTTACGTCCGAGGAACGCCCCCACGCTGGGCAGACGCGTCACCACAAATTCCGCATCCAGTAAAGCGTCAATCGCCATATCCGCATCCTGCCCCTGGACGACAGCAATCAACAAGTCTTTCATTTCAACCTTTAATTTTTCGGATTCAGACATATTTTGACCCTTCGATCACACATCATTGTGCATCACCTTGGTTTGCCACTAGTATACCTTAAGTTTGCGATTTATTAAAAATTTGAAACCAAACGCTCATCAAAAAAACGCTGATGTGTCACTCAATGGCGCCACGCGCTTAATCAAACCAGTCCACCACCATCTCCTCAAGCATGTCCAGGTCTGCTTGTGCTTCAGGGATGGCCTTGCCGAACACGGATATACCCACCAGTCGAACGGTGTTCGGATCACCAGAGACTAATGGGTGCCACCAGGCCAACTCGCGGCCTTCCGCCAACCGCCGATAAGCACAGGAGACAGGCAGCCAACTGATCGTGCGCACCATTTCAGGCGTCAGGTAGGCACAATCTTTCACTTTTTCAGTGCGGTGAGGGTAATCCTGGCACCGGCAAGCGTTAAGATCTAGCAACCGGCAGGCGACATTCGTGAAATACACCAGACCGCTGTCCTCATCCTCGATCTTGTGCAGGCAGCATTTGGCGCACCCATCACACAGGGACTCCCACTCTGCAGCGGTCATCTCTTCGAGGGTTTTTCTCTTCCAAAAGGGTTGCTCAAAGGTCATCCCAGTTCAACACCTCTCTAAGGCTAATGGAATCTCAACTGCTGTATTCATCACGATCATCTCCCCCTTTTATAGCACAGGATTTTCACCCTGTAAACCGTTTAAGTTCGCCAAGACGCCCCTTTAAGCGTCGCCGAGAAACCCAAACGGCTTTTGGTACTGATCAATCTCTCGCCAGCTCGATGGTAAAATTGAAATAAGCGCTTAATCAAGTTATACTAATAAGTAGTAAAGAACAGCATCGGTACACGCGGCTGTAAAAATGCAAGACACGAACTACAGGAGATCAACATGACCGAATCACCTTTAAATTTAGTAAATGTTAATCGTGCGTCGCTCGAGGAATTGGTTGCCATCCGCGGCATTGGGCCAGGCCTGGCACAGGGCATTATTGATGACAGACCCTACACAGACATCAATGATCTGGTGCGGGTGCCAGGGATTAACCAAATCAAGCTGCTGTCATTGATGCCCTTTATCACCATTGGCGAAAAGAAGACAAAGAAAGCCGCGCCAAAAGCAATTCCGCAGCCAGAGACACAGCATGCAGAACCAGTTTCCAAACTAGGCCATACAGAAACCTTCGTCTTCCTGGAAGATCGCAATGAACGCCAGGATGCGATCCTGATCATCCTGGGCGGGTTCGTTTTTGGCTTGATCCTCCTCATGCTGCGGCGTTCAAGCCGCTAACGAAAGATCGCGTTTACAATGCCTACGCACTGCCAATCGCGATCGCTTTCAGCCGTCAAGTATCAAGCCTAATCAATGCATCTTGCGATTATTTCACATTTAAATTGATTAATTACCGTAACAAGCCTTTTCTTCATTTATTCACGTTTGCATTACTGCTTTCATCCATCACAACAGCCTGCCAGACCAGCGCAGCAACACCATCCGTCAGAGTTTCATCAGCCCCAAGAACCGAAAATACGAACCCCACGCCCGCCCTCATCCTTTCCCTGACAGCTTCTCAGACCATTGCGCCACCGACCGAAACGATCACTCCACGACTTGACCCATCGCCAACCATAGAGCCCAGTACCACACCCTCAGGACAGGTGATCCTGATGGCCGTCGGGGATGTCATGCTGGGCAGGACAATCGGCGACATGATTGAAGCACAAGGCCATGAAGCGCCCTTCCAATTTACGGCGGATACCCTCAGGTCCGCAGACGTCACGGTGGGCAACCTCGAATCGCCGATTTCAGCACGCGGCACTCCGGAAGAGAAAACCTACGCTTTCCGGGCGCCGCTTGCCGCAGCTAAATCCCTGGGATATGGCGGGTTTAATCTGGTCAACCTGGCCAATAATCACATCCTGGATTACGGCCCACTGGCTCTGGCTGACACGCTTGACAGCCTGGCTGCGCAGGGGATCGATTCAGTTGGAGCGGGCATGAACGCCTGGGAGGCACATGCCCCCGTGATGATTGAGGTCAACGGCCTGCGTTTGGCGTTCCTGGGGTATCTGGATATCCCTCCTGCAACCTATGATTACCGATCCTGGGAAGCCGGCCTCAACCAACCAGGTGTGGCGTGGGCCCATGAAGAACACGTCCAGCAGGGCGTGACCGCTGCCAAAGCCCAGGCGGACATCGTCATCATCTTCGTGCATAACGGTTATGAACTCGTGCAGCAAGTCGCCAGCCAGCAGCAAAAGATCGCCCACCTGGCGATCGATAGCGGTGCCTCCCTGGTGATTGGCAGCCATCCGCACATCCTGCAGCGGGTTGAGCGCTACCAAGATGGTTTGATCGCCTACAGCATGGGTAACTTCGTCTTTGACAATTTTCTTTTCCCGCCAAATTACTCAGCCATCCTGGTGGTTGAACTCTCACAAGAGGGCGTGGTAAATTACGATTTGATCGACGTAATCGTCCAGCTGAACGGGGTCCCCAAAATCAGCCCCTATTCCCTGGAGGATTGATCGTGCCATTGATAAGAAAATCAACATGGTAAAAGCTGCGTTCAACACAAAATCCCCCTTGATCAAATTCGTCAATACAGATCTGAGCGTTTAAAGGGGATCAATGCCAGGATGACGGCTTGCTCATATAATGTCTTGCGTGTGATCACATCATCGGTCAATAAACCCACTGCGCCCGATTTTTGCTTTGAATTTCGTTTTCCAAACACCTGGTCATCGGCATCACCCAACTCCATACCAGCTTCCACCAGTTTTTGAACTGCTGCAGGCAGGCGGAAGTGAGCCGTGCGTGAGCTTCCAACCCCATCTTTTGAAAGGGCTACCACCCACGCAAAGGCGATCATATCTTCGCCCAGAGTGTCACAACCGCCCTCAACACCCACCCAGTAATCGCCCTCTGGAACGGATTGCCTGGCAGCCCCTGCCCGGTTCTCAGCGCCCTGATGGGCAGCCTGGTCAGAAAGCGGCTGGTCTTCCACCCCCGAATCCACACTGACGGGTGCCACCCGGAAATCTTCGCCTGGGAACAAACGCTTGAAGCCGTTTAACACCGCATCCATCTTAACTGGATTGAGCGACGCCACCACAATCTTCTTCATTAACACGTACCTTTACAGTTTAGGGAGTTCAATCGACTTTTGGTACTGGTACTTACCCTGTTTATCAGCATAGGAGACTTCACAATCCTCATCCGCTTCAAAGAACAGCACCTGGGCAATCCCCTCAAAGGAGTAGATCTTGGCTGGCAGGGGTGTGGTGTTGGAAATTTCAAGCGTAACAAAACCCTCCCACTCCGGTTCGAACGGGGTCACATTGACGATGATGCCGCAACGGGCATACGTGCTCTTTCCGACACAGATGGTCAACACGTTGCGCGGGATGCGGAAATACTCCACGGTGCGGGCCAAAACAAACGAGTTGGGCGGAATAATACACACCTCACCCTGAAAATCGACCATTGACCGGGGGTCAAAATGCTTTGGGTCCACTACAGCAGAATGAACATTGGTAAAGATCTTATATTCATCCGCCACACGGATGTCGTATCCATACGAAGAAGTGCCAAATGAGATCACTCCCTGGCGCACCTGGCCTTCTTCAAAGGGGTCGATCATCTTGTGCTCAAGGGCCATACGGCGGATCCAGCGGTCTGCTTTGATTGTCATCTGCTCGATAACTCCTATCTAATCATTTATGCTTGGCGGTTGCTGAAAAGTAATGAACCCCAATGAACCAGGCTCAAGCCTGAACGATATCTCATACATGTAATCTGTAATAAATGAAAGGCGATAGTTTCCAGGGGGCAGGTCAGGCATCACAAAATTTTCCCCAAGGAAGGATGAACTATTGTTATTGATGGGATAATATGTTTGTAAGTAATATTTGGCTTCAACTTCACCTGTTGATGAGAGTTTCTGCAACGTCAGGGGAACTTCTGTCACCGGGTTACCCAATGGATCAATGATCAAGCCTGCCAGCATCGCCATACTCTGGTGGTCGGGTTCAACCAATGGGGCAAACCATAAAACCGGGTTGACTGTGTGATCATAATCATTGCTGTCTAACCGGGTTTCGAAATGCAAGTGTTGACCGATCGCTGCACCGGTCGCACCGACTTCCCCAATCACCTGTCCTGTTTTGACCTGGTCCCCAACCCAAACCTTGATCTCAGATAGGTGTGCGTACAATGTAAAGACGTCTTGTTCATCGTTTAATAAGCGCGGATGAGACAAGATCACCACGTTGCCATAGAAGCCCAAATAAGGGCCAATCTTGGTCATATGATCCCACCCAGTAAAGATCACTTCCCCATCATGGGCTGCCTGGACCGGGGTGCCAAACTTGTTCGGAAATTCCACCCCAAAATGCGGGTCAAGCGTCCCATCGCCCGTACTGGCATAAGGATAGGTGTAGTCGATCGTTCGAGTACCGCCCTCGCCAATCGGCCGTTCCAGCCAACCCAGCCAGGGGACCTGGCAAAAGGCCTCTCCGCAGGCGAATGCCTCAAACCCAGCTGGGTCCTCATCTTCCGGAACGATCTGTGTGGGTTGCACAACTTCAATTTCAGGCGGCTCAGGGGTGCCATTGATCTCTTCATCTTGAACAGCCATCGTCGGTGTTCGCGTTGGCAGGACAGGCGTCACCACGCTGACTTCGTCTGTCTGGCAGGCAGACAAACCAAACAAGAGGGATAGCCCAATCAATACCTTTAAGAACAACTTATACATAAAATTTTACGAGAGATCCAAGCCGCCGCGTTCATTGAGAACAGTATTAAGCGCTTGGCTCAATTTGGCTGCCTGTTTTTCCAGCGTCCTCAGTTCAGTAAGCATTCGGGCTGGTTCAGGTTCCTCCTCAAGCCCGAGTAAATTGATGCACACATTTAAGCCGGCGCCTTCGAGCGCAGCTTTGGCGAACGCAGCAGCAGATCCAGCATCCGAAATTGCATTGATATTTCCTAGTTCAGCCGCCTTCAGCGCCAGTTGGAGGATCTGCAAAGCATGCCGCGCCACGTGTAGGGGCACTTCTGCCGCGTTAATCGATGCTGCCTGGATGGCCTGGATGCGCTCTGATTTCTGTTGATTGGTGTTCTGCGGCAAGCGCCTGGCCTTCATGTAACCTTCAAAGGCCTGGGCGTCCTTTTGGACGGCTGCGCGCATCGCCAATTGAAGCTCAGTGGCTTCTTCGATCATGCGCCACATTTCAGCTTCAACTTCAACATACTTCTTCTTTCCAACCGTCACCCGTCCGACCATCGCCACCAAGGAGGCCGCCATCGCGGCACCGTAGGCTGCTGCAGAACCCCCGCCAGGCGTGGGATCACCCGAAGCCAAAGCTTCAAGAAAGCCCTGGTCTTCGTCACTTACCGGGCCTTCCTGGGGTTGTGCCGCAGTCGCGTACAGCCGTGTTTCCAGCACCTGGTCGGGTTCAAACTGGTCCATCTGCATATACCACACAGCAGCGTCCACCAGTGCTTCATTGGGCACCAATCCAACCAGCTCAGAATGGTGCACTGATACACCGTAACGGCTGGCTTCTCGTCGGATCATCTCGACAACCCGCGCCATCGAAGTACGCCTGAAATTGGTCAGGTTCATCGATACCTGTGCCAATCCTTCCACCAGCACACCCATCGCCTTGACATACCGCAATCCCCCTGACGATTGCCGAATAACCCGGGCAATCTTGTTGGCGATGGCGACATCGTCGGTCGTCAGGTACACATTGTAGGCAATCAGAGGCTGCCGAGCGCCGATCACGGTCGCGCCCGCGCCCGTCAGGCTGGAAGGCCCAAAATCAGGTTCACGGGCAGGGTTCTTCCCGAGCTCTTGTTTGAGCGTTTCGTATTGACCACGCCGAATATTTTCCAGGTTCACCCGGTCAGGTTGCGTAGCGGCCTCTTCGTACAGATAAACCGGGATCTTGAGCCCCTCACCGACACGTTTGCCTAACCGGCGCGCCATCTCCACGCATTCCACCATCGATATGCCTGAAATCGGTACAAAAGGCACCACGTCTGTCGCACCAATCCGGGGATGTTCACCCTGGTGTTGATCCAGGTCGATTAATTCACCCGCTTTAGCAATCGCCTGGAAGGCTGCTTCCTCTACCCCTTCTGGTTTCCCAACCAAGGTGATCACCGTGCGGTTATGGTCCATATCCGAATGCCGGTCAAGGATGTTCACACCATCAACTGCGGCAATTACATCCATTATCGCCTCAACCACCTCGGGGCGTCGCGCTTCGGAAAAATTGGGGATACACTCAACAATCGGATTCGGCATCATCACTCCTTTTAAGACCTTTTGTTCATTATACCAACATCATACCAACATCATCACAAGAGTCCCCACTAAACAATCATGGTGCCCTCACATTTCTTGTAAAAGCACCATGGTTGCGTTTTTCATTTCTGTGCGCCAGGATCGCTACTGAATTTCAGTCGTGATGCGGGTTTGATTTAATAGGCTGCCGGATACTGGGCAACGAGCGTGGACTTTTTCGAAGAATGCGGATTTTTCGTCTTCGTCTAGATCAGCATCGATGGAAACTTTTTGCCGGATCTCCAAGAAACCCCCCTCACCATCCGTCGTCTTTCCCATTAAGAAATCCAGGTCATAATCGCCCTCAATTTCTATCGAAAAACCTTCAAGTTTGATGTGCTCTTGCCTGGCAACGATGGCAGCCACAGTCCCCAAGCAGCTCCCTAAAGCGACCAATAAATATTCGAGCGGGTTTGGGCCAGCGTCACTCCCACCCATGTTACTGGGTTGATCAATAATCAACGTGTGGTTATTGGCCAGGCCTTCCACACGCATGTCACCTTTCCAGGTGGATTGGGTTATTACAGTTTTAACCATAAAAATCATCTCCTTTACCTAATTTTAGACCACTTCTTTGATCGATTTATCGGAACTGCTCAAGTGTGGGATGTGGAGTGGCGGCTTCGCCGTTACTTCATACCCCACCATTCACTCGCATATTGAGTCATTAGAAGCATTATTTTTAATTATAACCAATCCTGCAACCACTTAGGTCGTTGTGCATAAGGTCGCTGTTCTCTCAATCATGCGCAATCGGTGGAAATAAGTAATAGATATGACAGAAACCTGATAAGTCTCTCATCAGGAAATAACAAACGAAAAAACGGATAAATATAAATTTTCTTGGGTTATTTTTGAATTTTACGTATTCACTACTCAATATACTTAATAAATTCACATATTAATATAAAATTTATCAATATGTCTATTGACAAAATAAAAATTTATGATAAAATGGGGGTATAAAAAGGATCTTTAATTATTTTGAGGTTGTTTAGCGAAAAGATTGATTTTATCAACATCCGCTTCAACTATAATGATTATAACACAGTTTTGTAAATTGAAATAACAATTTTAGTCATCCACAAGGAGGTGTGCATGCAAAAAATGCCAGAGCAATGCCCGCTTTGTAAATCGGATATCCTAGTAACCCGGTTTTTTTGCCCGCGTTGCGATACCGCTTTTGAAGGCCATTTTCAACCCTACGCCGGACCATTTGCTGACCTGACCGATGAGCAAATCAACTTCATACTGACCTTCGTGCGCTGTGAGGGACGTTTCAACCGGATGGAGGAGGAACTGAACCTCTCCTATCCTACGTTGCGCAACCGATTGTACGATGTCATTCGCGCCCTTGGTTATGAACCAGGTAAAGAGGAAGAACCGACCCTGTCCCCTGAAGATCGACGTCGGATACTCGACGACCTCGAGCGAGGGAAGATTACCCCACTCCAAGCTCAACAGCTACTCCAGGGCTTGGAAGTAGAATCAAAGAGAGGTTAATATGGTCTCAACAGAAGAGAGAATGCGAATTTTGATGATGATCCAGGAGGGAAAAATCTCGGCAGCTGAGGGCGCGCGTTTGATCGAAGCCCTCGACGATTTGAGCCAGCCCACCCCGCCATCCCCCCCAACCTTGCGCGGCTACGAAAGCGGCAAAAAACCCCGCTACCTGAGGGTGCTGATCACCGACACCGACACCGGCAAAGCGCGGGTCAACGTACGCCTGCCCGTCTCATTAATCAATTCTGGGATGCGTATGGGCGCTCGCTTTGCACCTGAGATCGAAGGTCTGGATATGGAGGACTTGAACGCCTGGATGAATTCTGGCGAGATTGGTCAAATCGTCGATATCTTTGATGAGGAAGACGGCGAACACGTCGAGGTTTTCCTCGAATAAACCAAGTAGACACGGCCGAAACCTTGATCAGGCAGGTACCACCTGCCCCACATCGACAGCAGTGGTGCCACGGCGGTTTCTGCCCAGTGCGTTTCACTTTCCCGCGTAGTTGTTCAGGCTAATGATGCAACTGTATCACAGACGGTCGTTCCTGCACTTAAAACCCAACGGTTGTATGAAAATTCCGATTGTCTTGAAAACTCAAGCCGTCAAAATAATTTCAATTTCATTCAATAATTTATCACATGACTGAAGAAAATCGTCCAGCACTTCCAACAAACTGGCAATTTCGCTTTTTTACCATCTGGTTCGGACAGGCGTTCTCAATGCTTGGCAGCCACCTGGTCGGCTTTGCATTCGTTTGGTATTTAACGGAGACCACGGGTTCAGCAACCATCCTGGCCATTGGAACCCTGGTGCAAATATTACCCCAAGTGGTAATTTCACCAATCGCCGGGGCATTGGTCGACCGCTGGAACAGGAAATGGGTGATGATCGTCTTCGACAGCATCACGGCGCTGTTCACCCTGTTGGTGGCGATCTTATTTCTCCTCGACTCTGCCCATATTTGGCACATCTATTTAGCGATGTTCATCCGTTCCGCTTGCGGTCAATTCCAATGGGCAGCCTTGTCCGCTTCAACCACATTAATGGTTCCCAAAAAGCAGCTTTCGCGGGTCGCTGGTGCAAACCAAACCCTCAACGGCATCATGAATATCCTCGGGCCTGCTTTAGGCGCTTTGCTGATCGCCCTGCTGCCAATGCAAGGGGTGCTGTTTATTGATGTCAGCACCGCTTTTCTGGCCGTGATCCCCCTGCTGTTCTTCACCATCCCCCAACCCACTCGCAACGGTTCCAAAGATGCTGCCAAAATTACACCGGACACCTCGCTGTGGCAAGACCTGGCCGAGGGATGGAGATATGTCGTCGGTTGGCACAGCCTGCTGGCAATCATCATCGTGGCCATGCTGGTTAATTTCCTGATCAACCCTGCTTTTTCCCTGCTGCCGCTGGTGGTGACCGAGCATTTTGGCAAAGGAGCCTACGAATTAGGCTTTATCAATTCAGCATTCGGGATCGGGGTGATCGTGGGCGGGCTGGTATTGAGCGCCTGGGGTGGGTTCAAGAACCGCATCCTGACCTCGTTGGTCGCGCTGACGATCTCCGGCGGTGCCGTGCTGGCGGTCGGACTGGCCCCATCAAATCTGTACCTGTTGGCTGTGGCAGGCATGGCTTTGTTTGGCTTCCTCAACCCGATGGTCAACGGCCCCCTGATGGCGGTCATGCAAGCCAAAGTTGAACCTGAGATCCAGGGACGGGTATTTACCCTGCTGAACGCCGGCGCTGGCCTGGCCAGCCCACTCGGGCTGATCATTGCTGGTCCCGTTGCTGATGCGACCAGCAACCAGCTGTGGTTCATCCTGGGCGGGATTGCCACCATCCTAACCGGCTTAGTGACGTTCTTTATCCCCAATATCCGCGCCATGGGTCTGGATATGGATGAAGAAGAACCCCAACTCTCATCACAACGACGAAAACCTGAACACCTCCGCCATAAAGAAAACTTAGCTGAGACTCAGGGATCACAAGCTGATTAGATAGCGCTCTCCCAGTGCTTTATCCCCCCTGGTACTGATCATCGCTGACCTGTTCCATCCAGTCAGCAGCCTGGTTTTCCTGAACTTCCACGATCGCAATATGTGTCATAGCTGTGGTTTCTGTGGCGCCATGCCAGTGCTTCACACCCGGTGGGAACCAGACCACATCCCCGGGGCGGATCTCATCAATAGACCCTCCCCATTCTTGAACCAAACCACAGCCAGCCGTGACGATCAGGATCTAACCTTGGGGATGGGCATGCCACGCTGTGCGTGCACCGGGTTCAAAGGTGACATAGGCACCCAATGCTCGCATCGATTGGCGAGGGTCGAACAGGGGATCAATCCGCACATCCCCGGAAAAATAATCAGCCGATCCTTTACTGGAAGGCTGCGATCCATTTCTTATGATTTCCATCTCATTATCCTTTTCAAAGAATCAAAAAATGATGCGCTGCTAGCGCCCGGTTTGTTTGGCTAAGTCTTCCGGGTAGCGCGCGCCCTGGATAGTGATCTTAGCAAGGGCACAATCGATATCGCTCAAATCACCGGGCGTCAGGTCAACCGTCAACGCGCCAAGATTGTCTTCAAGGTGCGCTAAGCGACGGCTGCCCGGAATCGGCACAATCCACGGCTTTTGGGTCAGCAGCCATGCCAGGGCAATCTGAGCCGGTTTTGCCGCCTTTTCATCCGCAATTTTTCCCAACAAATCAACGAGGGCCTGGTTGGCAATGCGCGCCTCACGCGAAAAACGTGGGGTCCGGCTGCGAATATCAGAGCTGTCAAAGGTTGTCGTCTCATCAATTTTTCCTGTCAGGAACCCCTTCCCCAGGGGGCTGAAGGGCACAAAACCAATCCCAAGCTCCTCACACGTGGGCAGCACATCCGCTTCGGGGTTTCGCCACCATAGCGAGTATTCACTCTGAATGGCCGTAACCGGTTGGACCGCATGGGCACGCCGGATGGTTTCTACACTCGCTTCAGAAAGTCCGAAGTGCTTGACCTTGCCTTCCTGGATCAAGTCCTTAACGGCACCTGCCACGTCTTCGATTGGAACATTCGGGTCAACCCGGTGTTGATAAAACAGGTCAATAGCATCCACCCTCAGACGTTTGATGGAGGCCTCGGCCACCCGCCTGATCTGCTCTGGCCGGCTATCCAAGCCCACGCTCGGGCTTGGCCCCACCTGCTGGTCATGTTTAAACCCAAATTTCGTGGCGATCACCACCTGACCTCGGAACGGTTCAAGTGCTTCGCCGACCAGTTCTTCGTTGGTAAATGGCCCATAGACTTCAGCTGTATCAAAGAAGGTGACCCCACGATCAACAGCTGTGTGAATCAAATCGATCATATCCTGTCGTGTGCCGATCGGCTTGTCGCCGTAAGTCATGCGCATACAACCCAACCCAAGTGCGGACACTTCCAGGTTGCCCTGCCCAAGTAAACGTTTTTGCATCGCCATACGCTCCTTTTTAAGTATTACGGTTGATCAGATTTTACGCTCTTCTCGAGAGCCTTTTTTCATCCACATCGATTTGTTAATCTAATTTGTCAAGTATCAGCTGCATTCACTTAGTTCTGCAAACGGTTCACTCAATCCATAGTCATATCACAGTTTATTTGATACTAAGTTTACCATTTGATGTGAACGCCATTTCAAGCAGTTGATGTAGAGATAGCGGATCAATATCAAAAAGGTGCCGAATTCAACCTGCATAGACCTGCATGATCCTGCATGGACCAACATATATCAGCATGTACCGGCTTTCCGACATGCTGCTGGCCCGATCCACTTTCCCTGGTTAATTCATTGCATCCCCTTTTCAGCGGCATTACCTGTAACAATATTTCAGCACGGCATAAAAGCGCCTAATACCTCCTACCTAATCCCTAATACCATTATTCCCATTCATATAATCCACAAAGCGTCGCAGACTCTCGCAGCAAAGCGAGACGGAGCAGCGGAGTGGGACCATTCTCAGCAGATTGACGAATTTGCCCGTATGTGCTAAGCTAATTTAGGTTAGACTAATTTTAACCACGCCACACTGTGAGGGTAGCATGACCCAGGAATTAAGCCCCAATATCCAGGACTACCTCAAGCGGATCTATGAGATCACCAGCAGCGGGGGCAAAGCCTCCACCAGTCAGCTCGCAGAAACCCTGGGGATTTCAGCCGCATCCGTCACCAATATGCTGCAAAAACTATCCAAAACCCAGCCGCCGTACGTCACCTACCAGAAACATCAGGGGGTCAAACTGACCGAAGCCGGCCGGCTAGCTGCATTAAAAATCCTGCGGCGCCACCGCTTAATCGAGCATTACCTGGTACAGAAACTCGGTTACACCTGGGATGAAGTTCACCAGGAAGCGGAAATCCTTGAACATGCCATGTCACCCCTGCTGGAAAGCCGAATAGACGCCGCCCTGGGGTACCCCACTGTTGACCCCCATGGCGATCCCATCCCGGATGCTGACCTAGCTATCTCGGGTGTGGACCACATCGCCCTTAGCAGACTGGCAGTTGGCAAGCACGGCACCATCACCCGTGTGCCCCATGAGGACCCCCAGGTGCTGCGCTACTTGGGTAAGTGCGGGCTGCATCCCGGTGCCCAAATCCAACTGCTCGCCCGCACGCCGTATGATCAGACCATGCGGGTCCTGATCCTTGAATCCGGTGAAGAAGTGGTGATCGGCCCCAGCCTCGGGGGCCAGATCGACATCTCAGAAACGTAAAAATGCTGCCGATTAACCGCTCAAAAACTCAGGCGCGTCGCTACTATGACCGGATCAGCTCGTTCTATCAGACGCTCACATCCAGTGAGGGTGGCATCCTATTGCAAGGTGTTGAACGACTGGCGGTCCAACCCGGCGAGCGCCTGCTGGAGATCGGCTGCGGTCCGGGCACGGGTTTGAAGTTGATTGCAGAAACCACCCCCGGCATCGAAGCCATCGCTGGGCTTGACCTTTCTCTTAAAATGCTCCGTCAAAGTCAGAGGAAACAGATTTCTCCCATCCCTCATTACATCCAGGGGGACGGCGCGCATCTGCCCCTGGCGAGCGAAGCCTTCGATGCGCTGTTCTCAGCCTTCACTTTGGAGCTGTTCTCAGAAGAAGATATCCACAGGGTACTGGGTGAATGCCGTCGCGTGCTTAAACCCAACGGGCGCCTGGGGATCGTCTCACTGGTAGGTTCACCCCGCACCCTTTCCGTCCGGCTGTATGAACTTGCCCATCGGCTTTTTCCAATCGCGGTCGACTGCCGGCCGATCCCAGTGGCTGACCTCTTAGAACAAAACGGCTTTTACATCCAAACAGCGGAGAAAACCCTCAACTGGGGGTTGCCGGTGATGATCACTGTGAGCACCAAACGCCATTATTAATAAACTCGTGTGATTATAAGGAGACCTTTGTATCCATGCCCGAACTTCCAGAAGTCGAAACCATCATCCGCCGGTTGAGGGACGGGGCCGATGAACAGCCCAGCGTGCGTGATCAGACCATTCACGCCGTTGAGGTCACCTGGGATCGCAGCATCGCCGAACCGGATCCGCTCACCTTTCAACATGCCCTGACCGGCAAGCAAATTGCTGATGCACGCCGCCGGGGCAAATTCCTGCATTTTCCCCTCAACCAGGGTCACTTAATCGGGCACCTCCGGATGAGCGGCGACATGCGCATGGAACGGCGCCAGGATGCGGATGGCAGACCCAGCCCATCTGGCCCCTATGACCGGGTCATCCTCAACTTTGAATCGCCATACCGGCTGGTGTTCAGCAATATCCGCAAATTTGGGCGTATGTGGTACGTCGAAGATCCCCAAACTGTATTTGGCCGCCTTGGCCCTGAGCCCTTGGACCCCGGATTTACGGCAAGCCAACTATACGAAATGCTGCAGGCGCACGCCCGCTCCATCAAGCCCCTGCTGCTGGACCAGTCCTTCATTGCTGGACTGGGCAATATCTATACGGATGAGTCCTTGTTCCGAGCCAAGATCCACCCCTTGCGCAAATCAAACACGCTGACCCTCACCGATGCGGGACGCTTGCATCAAGCCATCCAGGAGGTGCTGCACCAGGGAATCCGCCGGTTTGGTGCCAGCCTGGATTGGATTTACCGCGGGGGTGAATTCCAGAACGATTTCAATGCCTACGGTAGAACCGGCCAACCCTGCCCGGTTTGCGGCACAGCCATCCAAAAGACCCTTGTTGGCCAGCGCGGGACGCACTTTTGCCCGGTTTGTCAAACCCAGGGAACCACCCGTTGAGGTATTAAACAGAACAAGGCACCACAAAGGATGCCTTGCTATGGTTTGCGTGACCTTGTTTACAAGCGCAATGAGCGTTTGGTCAACCCCAGGTTATCCCACCACCAGCGTACCGTATCGGCGATGCTGCTCACCAGGGAACGCGGCTGGTAGCCCAGTTCTGCTTTGGCTTTATCCGAACGGATATCCGAGTTGCTGATCACCGTTTCGATGGAGTAGCGGGTGATGCGCGGTCTAGTCTTGGTGATTTTGTAATATAGCTCTGCCATCGGCGCCACGATGAGCGCCACCGGCAGCGGGAAGGTGATAACGGCTGTTTCCTTTCCCGTCACCCTTTGCACCAGGTCATGGAACAGCTTGAGTTCAACCCGCTCACCGCCCAGGATATAAGTCTCACCCGGCTGGCCGAGGTCACGTGCCAAAATTTGGCCCAGGGCGACATCGCGCACATCCACAAAGTCAAATGCGCCTTCAACCAGGAAATTGACCCGCTTTTGCATGAACGAAAGGATCAGTTCGCCGATTTCTGAACGCCGGTAATCATAGGGACCGGTCACCCCGGTCGGGCACAGGATGCTGGTGTTCAAGCCGTCCTGGACTGCTTGCTGCACCAGGATTGAAGCCTGCGCCTTGGTTCGGTCGTAGGGGCCGGCCGGGTTATGCGGGTCAAAGGCTAATTTCTCCGTGATCGAAACGCCCATCGGCGGCCGTTCCAACGCGTGGATCGAGCTGGTGTAGACCAGTTTACCCACCCCAGCATCTTTCGCCGCTTCGATCACATTGCGCGTGCCATCCACGTTGACCGCCTGCAGCAGGTACGATTTTTCCTCCGTGATTGAGACTAAAGCCGCCAGGTGAAAGACCACATCCACATCCCGCATGGCTGCCCGCAGGGAATCCGTATTCAACACATTCCCCTCGATGCGCTCAACCGGCAGCCCTTCCAGCGATTGGGTATCCTCGCCCGGCAGGATCAACGCGCGCACCTTTTCACCGCGGGCTAACAGCTCGCGCACCAGCACATTACCTAAATGCCCAGCAGCACCAGTCACTAAATTCATTTCTTACTCCTCATACCATCAATCACCAATTGGATACCAGACCTTGTCACAGCCTGCCACTGGGCGCCATCAGGTTCGAAAATCGCCTGCAGCAGCAAGCCCATCGCCACAGAGGTCAACGTGCGGGCGGCTTTCACCGGGTCCACAGACGGGTCAAATGAGCCTTCATCAATCCCGGCTTGAACCATTCCGGCAAAATAATCTAGAAAGCGTTGATAAGGTGCAACGGCCTTTTCCCACACGGCAGGATGGCGGCTGGCCTGGGTCCAAAACTCCAATAAAATTGGGAACCCACCCTCCAGGGCGTCAAACAGGCCCCCGGACAGGGCTGCCATCTGGTCCAGGGCTTCCGGTATGGTCTCAGCCGAGTCGCCCGCAGTTTGGAAGAGGCCCACGACGGAGTCGAGCCAGGTATCCATCAACGCCAAGAACAGCTCCTGCTTGGAGGCGAAGTGATGGTAAAACGCCCCCTTGCTGACCTGTGCGTCCTGGCAGATTTGTGCAACGCTGGTGGCATCATAGCCATTTTGCGAAAACAAGGCCAGGGAGGTATCCAGGAGGGTATTGCGGGTTTCAATCCCGCGTTCATGATTTGCCATCGAATGATCCCATTGAATAAGAAAATGAAATACAGACCGACCGGTCGGTATTTAAAATATATCACCAAAACAAAAAATGTGCAAGGGGGGGGATTATGATCAGCTGGTTTAAAGAAAGAAAGCAAAACTCGCCAGCCTGATTATTTCCCATACCTGGCTAGCGAGTTTAAGTTCTCCAAATCACTCCTTCTTTGGAGAGGAAGATTCAATCGAATGACTTCGTTGTCCAGACAAGTATACCACAACTTGTGAAGAATTTCACATAATCCTGGAACTGGTTACCAAACTCAGCTTAGAGCGGAAAATTTGTGCATCAGACTGCTTTGTAAATGAACCTGGAATCCAAATCAAAAACAACCCATTGGCTTTCTTAAGACCCCCGGGGTTTTATCAGCGGACACCCAATCATGTTTACGACTGTAAACCCCGGGGGTCTGTGTTT
>JAHYJN010000055.1 GCA_019428905.1 Candidatus Brevefilum sp. | reverse complement strand
AAAGCTCAGCCGGACGATTGCGGATTTAGCGGGGTCAGAGGCGATCACCCAGGTGCATTTGGCCGAGGCGCTGCAGTACCGGCCCAAGCTGGATTTGATGTGAATTTGGACAGCGTATCGTCAATCGTAGGGCGGGGTGTGATTTTCACCCCGCCGTCATTGTTGAGTCGGTGCGGTCACCCTCACGAGCTAGGCTCTCTGCCCACCTCTGCTTCGCTCCGGGGGTTCCGCTTTGCTTCAGGCAAGTAACCAGACCGCACCCTACAACTTTCGCCAGGTGTTGATTTTGAGCCGGACGATTGCGGATTTTTCGGGCTCGGTAGCGATCGCCTATACCCACCTGGCAAAGGCGCTGTAGTATCAGCCCAGGCTGGCTTTGATCTAGTCATTAAACGCTTGAATTACCACTTAATGTTGTGTATAATTCATATGTATAATATGGTTGCATACAGGAGTTGTATAATGGAACGCACTCAGATCATGCTTGAGCCTGAGCAGAAACAAATACTTAAAAAAATAGCTGATCGCGAAGATAGGTCTTTTTCAGATCTTGTTCGCGAAATGCTGGATGAACAAATCGTAAAGCATCAAAAATTAAGGTTGGCTGCGGCTGCAAAGGCTTTGTTGAATGATTACACGACGGATGAAGAGCTGACCGCCTTCACTGCATTAGATGGTGAAGACTTCCATGCATAGGGGAGAAATTTGGTTAATTAATCTCGACCCAACCATTGGTGCTGAAATCCAAAAATCACGTCCAGCCGTCATTGTAAGCGTTGATGAGATTGGGGTTCTTCCACTGCGGATTGTTGTTCCCATTACAACTTGGAAAGACCATTATTCACAGGCTCCCTGGTTGGTTAAAATCCAGCCTAACAAACAAAATGGTCTTGATAACACATCTGCTGCAGACACATTCCAAATTCGTTCACTATCTATCGAACGCTTTATTCGCATCCTTGGTAAACTTGACGCTGAAACTTTTTCAGCTATTCTTGAAGGTGTTAAGGTTGTCATTGGATTATAGATTCGATTTTGCCTAATTTTTCACAGTCAATCGTAGGGCGGGGTGTGATTTTCACCCCGCCGTCATCGTTGAGTCGGTGCGGTCACCCTCACGGCCTTCGGACTCAGGGCAGGCCCTCACGAGCTGGCTCTCTGTCCACCTCTGCTTCGCTGCGGGGGTTGCGCTTTGTTTCAGGCAAGCAACCGGACCGCACTCAACAACTGGTGAAGACCGCCATGCGCCAGCTGCAGCTGACGGCACGGGCCTATCACCGGGTGTTGAAGCTCTCAAGAACGATCGCGGATTTGGCGGGGTCTGAGGCGATCACCCAGGTGCACCTGGCGGAGGCACTGCAGGACCGGCCGAAGTCGGTGTTGATGTGATGAGGATGATAAGAAGAATCCTCACCAGTGAATGCTGTAATCCCTTCTTGATCAAGAAGGGATTACAGCATGTTCATAGACCTCACCGATCCCCAAAACTTGAATCCTTCATCATGGCTTTTGACCCTTCAGGATGAAAATCCCCAGCATGAGAGCAACGCTCAACCAAATCGCAGCAAGCAGCCATCCTAAAATGTTTGTTTCGCCTTTGAGTGCGCTGAGTGTTGCCACAATCAGACCAATGATGCTCATCACAAAATCACCATACACAAAAGCTCGCCTTACATCTGAATCCTCGGCGTTTCTGGCAAGCCACACCAGCACAAGAATGCCGGTGAAAGCTGCTCCGAACAGACGGGCGGCATAAATGCCACCTGCGGTTGAGAGGTCCATTCCAAAGATGCCAAAGACGAATTTTGGAAAAAGCACCATGGGTGGTCCAAACATCAACAAAATAATCGTTTTATATATCGCAAATGTCTTGAATTTCACCTTACACCTCTTTCTCTTTATAATTCTTTGATATTGATCCCTGGTCGCGTAATAAATCTTTTAGCATCAAGATGAAACATCCACCAGGTTAGAATAAAACAAAAAAAGACAAATACCAATATCAAGAAGGCTAAAAGGGTTTGATAATATACTTGGAATTGGGGATTGGGTTCCATCCTAGTTGCTCCTTGTTTGGATCTCTGTCCTTTTACTGTATAATAAATGAAAGGCGTTATAAGATCGCTAAAGAATCGTTAAGACCCCCTGACTACTTTGCAGGGATGTGATCTTTTAGGTTTTTCACCCGTTTTGTCGCCCACACAACAGCTTAGGGCTTGTTACAGCTGAAGGAATCACAATGTTAGAGATCGGTACATTGGGTGGTCTCTCAATCAGGCTGGATGGGCAGTTTGTTGAGGGGATCGGCTTACGCAAAGCTGAGGCTTTGCTGGTTTACCTAATCGCTGAGGGAGGAGAACAAAAACGTGAGAGCCTGGCAAACATGTTCTGGTCTGAGAGCTCCCAGGAACAATCTGCACGAAGCCTAAGGGTTGCCCTCTCGATACTGCGAAAAAAATTCGCCGATTATCTTGATATTTCCCGAGAGAGTGTCACTGTTAGGCAAAATACGACGATCGCACTTGACATCAACGATCTGGAAACGAAATGTGCATTTGGCCAGATGGATGAGGCCTTAGCGCTTTACAGGGGGGAATTTTTGCAAGGTTTCCATGTCCAAGACAGTCCGGACTTCGAAGATTGGGTTCGGTTTAAACAAACACATTTGCTGATTAATCTGACTGAAGGGCTGCACTCTGCCATTTCGGAAGCCATCGAAATCGGTGACTATTCCAAAGGGTGTTCTTTAGCCAATCGGCTTCTCTTTTTGGATCCCTTAAATGAGCTGGCCTATCGCCGGAGCATGTTGCTTTATGCTTTGCAAGGCCAGCGCTCAAATGCATTGGCACAATATGAAAAGTATCGTTCTCAATTAATGGAAGATTTGGGTTCAGAACCATCTCGGGAAATGAGCGATCTATATGAGAAGGTCCTCCAAGGGGAAGATCTTACTCCCTTCCTACGAGATATCGCACCTTTCCACCTGCCAGCTCCCCAGACAAGTTTGATCGGACGAGAGCTGGAGTTGAGACATATCAACGCCTTGATTCATGATCCAGCTTGTCGGTTGCTCACTTTGATGGGGCCAGGTGGTAGTGGGAAGACTCGGCTTGCGTTGCGGATTGCTAGAGCGGTATTACGTTTTTTTCCAGATGGTATTTGGTTTATTCCTTTTGAGGGATGTTTTACTGAGGACCACATCATCACCACCATTTCCTACGGTTTGCAGTTTGAGGGTGATTCCATCACATCCACGCAGATGGATCTCAAAAACCAGTTGTTAAACTACTTACGCAAACGGTCTATCCTGTTGGTTATGGATGGCTTTGAGCACCTTGCGGATCATGTAGAAATTTTCTCGGATATCCTTGAATCTGCCCCCAGAGTCAAATTATTGGTTACTTCACGTCAGCGATTAGGACTAGAGGCTGAATGGACCTATTCTATCCAGGGTTTGTCCACCTCTAATAACGCAGAACAAACGGGGTCTGAGGATTCAGATGCCACGCGTTTATTCATTGAACGGGCTCGCCAGGTTAAATTAGATTTTACACCTTCAAGCCAAGATCGCCAAAATATAGCCCACATTTGCCAGATCGTGGAAGGCCTGCCGTTAGGTATTGAGTTAGCAGCATCCTGGCTGTCGTCGCTCTCAACCTTTGAAATTGCTGCGGAAATCGATAAGACTGTGGATTTCCTTTCGCGGCCAATGGGTAATGCCAGTGAAAAGCACCATAGCCTCTATGGGGTTTTTGAACGTTCCTGGTCACGACTCACGGTCGACCAACGAGAAATATACGCTAAACTGTCTGTGTTTCGAGGTGCTTTTGACCGATTGGCAGCTGAAGAAATCGCTGGTGCTAATGTCCAGCAGCTTTCACAATTTGTGGATATGTCGTTATTAAAACGGGATGTTTCCGGTTATTATTCACTCCACAATTTACTCAAGCAATTTGCCAAAGATAAACTTCATCAGAAAAAGGCGGATGTAGATCATATTCATGAGAAGTTTTCCTGTTATTATGCCAATTTCCTGACGAACCGGAAGGCGCTCTTGATGAGTGTGGCTATGCTCAATGCGCGGCAGGAGATCCGCCAGGAATTTGACAACATTCGGGCTGCAATCTATTGGGCTACGATCCATTGGGATGTTCAAATTATTAGGCCCCTATACCATGCACTTATCATCTATTGCATGGTTCACAACTGGCAGGAAGGTTTGGATACATTTCGGGATTTGTCACATCAAAGAATGGAATTCTTGATCGTGAGAGGCGTTCCTGATCCGGCTATTGATCACATTTTCTTGATAGCCAGTATTCATTATGCTTTCGTTCTCAGTAACATAGGACAGATCGAAGAAAGTGAGCAAATTGCCAGAGACTGCCTGGAACCATTACGGAAGTTTGGTTTCAAAGAGGAACTTTCAGAGTGTATGCAAATTCTGGGTTTGGATGCTTCTTTCAAGGGAGATTATGAGTCGGCAAAGACATACCTTGAAAAAGCTGTGCTGATCGGGCATGAATGTGATTTTGAAATTTGGCCAATTTTTCTGCTATGGCTAGGGCATACTCAATTTCTGCTTGGCGAATATGAGCAGGGGTTATTAAGTATTGGAAAGGTCTATGAAGTTTATGATCGCATGGGCTCACAATGGGGAAAAGCTTTTGCCTTAAGCAAGATTGGTATGGCTTATGATGGTCTCAAAAAGCATCACAAAGCAATTGCTTATCATCAAGAATCGTTGGAGATATTTGAAAAAATCGGTAATCAGGCAGGTATAGGTTATGCTTTGAGTCGGATGAGCCTGAGCGCATGGTTTTTGGGTGATTATATTCAGGCTGCACAATTAGGCTTGAGGGGTTTGGAAGCTTTTAACGACCTTGGGCATAGCTGGGGAATAGGAGTCTCCTGGTGCCGGGTTGGTTTTTCTTTTCTGGGATTGGGTGATACGGATACTGCCCGGCGATATTTTAAAGATGCATTATTGCAGTCTACTCGAAATCAAATGATGCCCCTACGCCTGTATGCTTTGTTGGGGTTGGCATGCGTACAGACACAATTGGGCAACTGGGCTGCAGCCAAAAGGCTGGTCCGCTACATTCAGGAACATCCAGAGACGCCCCAATCCTACATTGACCAGGCAGCGTTTTGGTTGTCAAAGTTAGAATGAAAATAAATTACACAATCAGATCTGGTTGGACTCGCCTATCACCGTGCCCTGAAGTTGAGCCGGACGATTGCCGATTTATAGCAGGGTCGCAGGCGAAAACCCATGCCCACCTGGCTAAGGCGCTGCAGTATCAGCCCGGGCTGGAGTTGATATGAATTCGGAAGGAGTATCGTCAATCGTAGGGCGGGGTGTGATTTTCACCCCGCCGTCATTGTGGAGTCGGTGCGGTCACCCTCACTGAGTGTCTATGGAGACCTTGCAGTCAAACCCCTCGCTCGGTCGGGCCCCTCTCCGCTTTGCTTCAGCCCCCACCAAGCAAAGGTGGGGGTTCCGCTTCTCTCCAGGGGTAATAAAAACCAGCGTGGACTGTGAGACTGTTGAGAGCTGGTTTTGCTTTATTGCACAGATTATGCTAGGGGTATTGTTCAAGCTGGTTTAGAATATATTCTATTCCTGATGATCTTTGATAAATCTATTCAATAAAATGATTTATAATTCTATTGACATTGAACACAACCATCAAAAAGCGCCATCCAATATGGAGCGCTGAATATCCTATCATCTCACCAGCAGACAGAAAAGGAGAAATATGAAGTACGGAAGAATTTATAATTTTTCAGCAGGACCCAGTATGCTGCCTTTACCAGTTTTAGAGGAAATTCAAGAGGAGTTGCTCAATTACCGTGGTTCTGGCATGTGTGTGATGGAAATGAGCCACCGCAGCAAGGTTTTCCAAACAATCATTGATGAAGCAGAAGCAGATCTCAGAAGTTTGATGGGAATTCCTGAGAATTACAAAGTTCTTTTTGTCCAGGGTGGTGCCACACTGCAATTTGCGATGATTCCCATTAACCTAATGAAATTTGGGGTGGCTGATTATATCGTTACTGGCGCATGGTCTGAAAAAGCATACAAAGAAGCCACGAAATTTGGCGAGATAAAACGACTTGCCAGCAGTAAGGACAAAAATTACACTTATATCCCAGATGTTTCTGATTTACCCGTTTCGGATAACGCAGATTATGTCTACATCTGCGAAAATGAGACCATACATGGTACCACTTACCAGAGACTACCGAACACTAAGGGGAAAGTATTGGTTTCTGACCAGTCTTCAATGTTTTTATCAAAGCCCTGCACCGTCTCTGACTATGGGTTGATCTACGGTGGTGTGCAGAAAAATGTGGGTCCTGCGGGTTTAGCGATTGTCATTATCCGTGAAGACCTGATTTACCCCGATGTAGATTCTCGGACGCCAATTTATTTGCGATTCGATACTTACTCCGCTAATGAGTCCATGTATAATACGCCAAACTGTTGGGCGATTTATGTCTGTGGAAAAGTCTTTAAATTCCTGCACAACATTGGTGGGCTGGCGGAGATGCAAAAAATAAATGAAGAAAAAGCCACCATTCTTTATGAATTCCTTGACAACAGCAAGATGTTTACAGGGACTGTTGCAAAAGAAGACCGGTCTGTGATGAACGTGCCATTTGTCACAGAAAGCAAAGAACTTGATGCAGAAGTGGTGGCAGCTTCAAAAGCGGCTGGTTTTGATAACCTGAAGGGGCATAGGAGTGTGGGAGGCCTGCGTGCTTCAATTTATAATGCTATGCCCAAGGAGGGTGTGGAAGCCCTGGTTGCGTTCTTAAAGGATTTTGAGGAGAATTACGGAAAATAGGAAATTTTCTTCTATAAAAAGTGGTTTTTTATTACCAAAATTAAAGCCATATGAGAGGAGGAAGCCTTAAGGGCTTCCTCCTTAAATATATTAAGTAACCTGGGAGTTACTGCATAACATTGTGGTGGATTGTACGCTTAATTGAGTGGATAGATTGGGTTAGTAAAAGATTTCTCACAATGATAGCATCCGAACAGCTAGTGTAAACACCTTCGTCTTTCGTCAACGGTCAATGGAACTTTATCAGCCAGCGTTCGTTCCGGTATTGATTTACATTGAGCGGTCAAATCCAGATGGTATCCACCAAATGGATGATCCCTACCAGGCACTGATGAAGACCGCCATGCGCCAGCTGCAGTTGACGGCACGGGCTTATCACCGGGTGCTGAAGTTGAGTCAATCGTAGGGCGGGGTGTGATTTTCACCCCGCCGTCATTGTTTTATCGGTGCAGTCAGGAGCAGACCGCACCCTACAGCTGAGCTGGACCATCGCGGATTTAGCGGAGTTGGAGGCGATCGCCCATGCCCACCTGGCTAAGGCGCTGCAGTATCAGCCCAGGCTGGAGTTGTTATGAATTCGGAAGGAGTATCGTCAATCGTAGGGCGGGGTGTGATCTTCACCCCGCCGTCATTGTTGAGTCGGTGCGGTCAAAACCAGACCGCACCCTACTTTTGAGTTGGAAGATTGCGGATTTAGCGCGCTCGGAAGCGATCGCCCATGCCCATCTGGCTAAGGCGCTGCAGTATCAGCCCGGGCTGGAGTTGTTATGAATTCGGAAGGAGTATCGTCAATCGTAGGGCGGGGTGTGATCTTCACCCCGCCGTCATTGTTGAGTCCGTGCAATCACCCTCACGAGCCTGGCTCTCAGAGTAAGCAATCAGACCGCCCCTACAACTTTCGCTTTTTTTAGTAGTCGTAGGTGCGAATTCTATTCCTATGATTCTCACCGAATTTAGAAAAATTAAGGTATGACTTTTATGCTGCAAAATAAACATCTATTTATTTTAGTTAGTGTTTATATAAGTGATGCAATTACCAATAGATGTCCTAAATGTTACAGTGATTTGTTTTCCAAAGGGAAATGTGCCGGCTGAACCTTCACAACTGGCATAGCCACTGCTGTCAGAGACTGCACTGCAACTTCTTTGTCCAGGACCATAAATATCGAAAGATAAATCAAAACCCAGCCCAGCCTGTGCTGGAGAAAATTGCGCCCAATACATTTGAGTTGTTAGTGTTCCTCCTGGAATAGTGTTTGGGGAGACTCCACAAAACACAGTGGTCATCTGTGTTGGTGGTGGAGGTAAAGGTGTTTCGATAATCTCTGTTGGCTGTGGTGGTAAAGGTGTTTGCGTTTCGATAATCTCTGTAGGCTTCAGCGTCGGATAGATCGGAATTTCTGTTGGAGAGATAATTTGATTTGTAAAAGTCAGACTTGGAGTAATATTAAAAAGTGATTTGAGCGTTGGTTTTTGGGTATTGGTCGCAGAATTCGTGATTGTAAATCGCATTTTCATTTCATCTTGCGTAGTCGTTTCTGTTTTTGTGATTGTATGTATATTTATCGTTCTTATCTCTTTTTCGGTTTGGGTTACTTCTCCAAATTGAGTATGAATGGGTTGAGTGTTGATTTGACGAAAATTTCTTGTCGTAAAGAATATAAGAAAAATGATAATCGTTGAGGTGCCAATAATAATCACTGTTTTCCATGGATTATTTTTCATATTAACCTCACACTGAAACACGGCGAAATCAAAAGTCAGTAATCTTTTATAAGCAATTATTATTTTATCTTAAAATTTTGTGTAAATAGGCAATAATTCGTGATTTAATGCTGACATAGTGAAAATTATAAACTTGCTTATGATAGGTCAATCGTAGGGCGGGGTGTGATTCTCACCCCGCCGTCATTGTTGAGTTACACTCACTGAGTGTCTACGGAGACCTTGCGGTCAAGTCCCTCGCTCGGTCCTTTCCTTTCCTTTCAGGACGGATCGCAGACAGGACACTACGCAGTCAGGAGGCTTCGCACTCAGGAGATCGGCGAGAACAAAGTGTCAGTGGAGACCTTGCGGTCAAGCCCCTCGCTCGGTCGGGCCCCGCTCCGCTTCGCTTCAGCCCCCTCCGCTTTGCTCCGGGGGTTCCGCTTCACTTCAGGGGTAATAAAGACCGGTGAGAACTGCATCCAGGGGAGACCTTGCGGTCAAATCCCTCGCTCGGTCAGGCCCCGCTCCGCTTCACTTCAGGGGTAATAAAGACCGGCGAGAACTGCAGCCAGGGGAGACCTTATGGTCAAACCCATCGCTCGGTCTGGCCCCGCTCCGCTTCGCTTCAGCCCCCTCCGCTTTGCTCCGGGGGTTCCGCTTCACTTCAGGAATAATAAAGACCGGCGAGAACTGAATTCCAATGGAGACCTTGCGGTCAAACCCCTCGCTCGGTCAGGCCCCTCCGCTTTGCTCCGGGTTCAGGGGTAATCAAGACCGGCGAAAGCTGAGGGTCCTTCTTTAAATGAAAAAGTGCCCTTCGGTTGGATGGGCACTTTCATTTGATTAGCTGTGTTTTGCAGAAGGCTGGTAGTGGGAACGATTCTTTGATCGGGACATCCTGCTGTTTTTATGCACGGTATTATTCTTCTTCGATTCCTTCAAGATCGTATCAAAACCATTGACACGGCGGCGTTCCAGGCTTTTTCCCATGGTCCGTTCAATCGCATGAACCATCGGCAGATCTTCCTGGGTCACCAGTGAAAACGCGGTACCGGTTTGGTCCATGCGTCCGGTGCGGCCGGTGCGATGGGTATAGGCATCAGCCGTATCAGGTACGTCAAAGTTGATCACATGTGAAACTTCCATCACGTCAATCCCCCGGGCGGCGATATCCGTCGCCACCAAAACTTTGATCTTCCCTTTTCGAAATGCGTTCATGGCTTTCTGTCGTTGAGATTGGGACAGGTTGCCTTGAATTGACGTTGATGATACGCCTGCCTGGCTCAATTGTACAGCCAACTTTGAAGCCCGACGTTTGGTGCGGGTAAATACCAGCACCTGGTTGCTTCTGTGTTCCCCCAATAGGTATAACAGCATATCCAATTTTTGGACCTGGTCCACAGGATAGATGGCATGGTCAATCGCGTCGATGGGTTTGGCGATATCAATTTCAATCGTGACCGGATGATCCATTATTTTCGTCACGAGCTCATGGACCTTGGCCGGCATGGTGGCTGAAAAGAGAAGGGTCTGCCGTTTTTCGGGTATGGCGCTGATGATGCGCTTAACATCTGGTAGGAAGCCCATATCAAACATATGGTCCGCTTCATCCAGAACCAGGATTTCAATGTTCCGTAAATCAATGGCGCCCTGGTTTTTCAGGTCGAGCAGCCGCCCCGGGCAGGCAACGACAATATCAACGCCGGTGCGCAAACGGTTCTTCTGCTGAACGGTGCTGACACCGCCATAAATTGAAATACTGCGCAAACCTGTTTGCCCGCCAAGTTCTTTGATGGCAACATGGGTTTGTTCAGCCAATTCTCGGGTGGGCGCTAAGATCAAAGCCCGGAGTTTGCCGCGTTGGCCCGTCATCAAGCGCTGCAACATTGGCAGCACAAATGCGGCGGTTTTGCCTGTGCCAGTCTGGGCCAAGCCCAGCACATCAGAACCCGCCAGAATTGGCGGAATCGTCCTGGCTTGGATCGGGGTTGGGGTTACATATCCAACCTTGGATATTCCCGCGTTAATGTGCGGGTGGAATGCAAAATTATTGAAGTTCACAAAATTTTCCTTAATGGGTGTGATCAGGTGCACGGTTGTGGATTCACATCCGTGTCCGCTCCCTCACCCGCCATTGCGGTAACACCATTAAGTGAGCTGGAGCGGTGTTTAAAAAATAAAACCAGGATAATATCCCGGCCTGTTGAAAGCTTATGTGGTTCAACTAAGACTGTGAAAGCATACCACACCATCATGATTAAGTTAAGTCTATCGTAGGGCGGGGTGTGATTTTCACCCCGCCGTCATTGTTGAGTCACCCTCATTGAGTGTCTACGGAGACCTTGCGGTCAAGCCCTTCGCTCGGTCTGGCCCCGCTCCGCTTCGCTTCAGCCCCCTCCGCTTTGCTCCGGGGGTTCCGCTTCCCTTCAGGGGTCATAAAGACCAGCGAGAACAGGGTGCAATTATTTGGATTAATAATTACCTGCCTCGAGAAGAAAAACACACTCTCGAGGCAGGTTTTATTTGTGTTGAACTTAACTACGCCAACATGTCCTTAATAGGCTTCGTAGGAACCAATGTCACAATGGGGGCCCTGCGGTCGGACAACACCGCGTTGATCGGTGAGGGGGCAAACCAGATCGTCACCCGCATCGATGGCTGGGCTACCAGTCAGTAGGGCATGGGTCAGTGTTGGGCCGCCGTTATCTGCCAAAGGCCCCAGAAGCGCATCCACCGCAATTAGGTCCGTTCCAACCGGGTTGCAGGAGTCATCCTGGACCAGGTTATGACCCAAGGAGATGAAATTTCCTCCGGCAGGCGAATCAAAATTCGCACAGGCAAACCACTGGTTTCCCGTAATGATCGTGTTGGTCAGGGTCAGTGTGGGTACATAACTACCCCAACCGCCGATGAAAATGGTAGACGAACTCCAATCAGGCGCAATGTTGTTGGCAATGGTTGAGTTGAGAATGGTTATATCGCCATCCGTCAAGAAGATTGCACCGCCGTGCCAGCCCGTTGCGGTGTTCCCGCTGATGGTGCTGTTGGTGATGGTCATGTTGCCCAGCGATCGGATTCCTCCGCCGACATCATTGGACACGTTCCCGCTGATCGTGCTGCGGAGGATGGTGGTTGTGGTGTTGAAGAAGGAATACACGCCACCACCCGACCATCCAGCCTGGTTATTTGATACGCTGCTGTCGACTAAATTGAGCGTGGCATATTCACCATTGTAGATTCCGCCGCCGCCTTGCCAGAAATCGCCAGCATCGGTTGCCATGATATTGTCAGTGACATTAACAACTTCCAGTGTCAGGTGTCCATTGTTCAGAATGCCGCCAGCTAACTGCCAGCCAAAACCATTCGCAACATTGAGATAACTGATTGTGGCGGTTGTGCTGGCATTAATGATCAATACACGATCCGTACCGCCACCGCTGATGGTCACCCCAGGAGCAGCAGATGCGTCAATGGTCACATTTTTGTTAATCGTCAATGGGCCAGAGGCAAGGCCGATTGTTTTGCCAACCAGCTCTGGCGAAAAATTGATCGTGCCATCAGCACAAACAGCGTTCAGGGCATTTCGCAGTGACCCAGGCCCGCTATCCGCGGTGTTCTGTACGGTGACTTCTTCAAGGCAGCTCAAGCGGATTTGATCAATCCTGACAGGTTCTGTCAAACCAGCTGGAATTTTAAATTCAATGCCGTGAATTTTTTCGAGATCCAGCTCTAATCCCGTTGGGTTACTGAACGCCGAGAAGGGCAAATTGATTTTTTGCCAGCCGGTGAAGTTGTCTGTGAATGGCGCTGTGAATGAGACAGGTTTTGATTTGGCCTGGTACAGACGCACATAGTCGACCAGCATGGACTGGGGGAAGGTGGTATCCGCCCCAACGGCGCCACCAAAGTTGCCCCCGACAGCGACATTCATAATAATGTAGAAGGGGTGATTGAAGACCCACTGCTTATCTAACATATATTCATCGGTTGGTGTGGCTGTAAAGAACGGCATCCCATCGATGAACCAGGTGATCGTGTCTGGCTGCCATTCGATCGCAAAGGTATGGAAATCGTCGGCAACGGGTTTGCCCAAATCATAGTATTGTCCGTAGCTCTGACCGCCGGAATATCCTGGACCGTGGAGAGTTCCAAATACTTCGTTAGGTTCTCGTCCAACGTATTCCATGATATCAATCTCGCCGGATTGCGGCCAACCAACTTCGCCGATATCCGTGCCTAGCATCCAAAATGCCGGCCACAAACCAGCGCCTTCGGGCACTTTAATCCGGGCTTCCAAACGTCCGTAAGCAATTTCGAAACGATCACTGGTGAGCAGGCGGGCGGAGGTGTATTCACATGGGCCGTAATAGCACAAAAGCGAACCATCAGCTTCTTTTGCTGTAATTTGAAGGTTTCCATTGCCGTCGATGACAGCATTTTCTGTGCTGGTGGTGTAAAATTGCAATTCGTCGTTGCCCCAGCCAGGGATGCCGTTGGCTGTTCCATCGCCAATCTCATGAGCCCATACAGCGGGATTTGGTGCTTCGCCTGATTTGGCGTTGAATTCATCGCGCCAAACCAGCTTCCACTTTGATGGATCAACCACTTCTTCTTCCTGGTCGTTTACAAGGCTTACCAAAACATCTTTTTGACTGTTCTGACCGTAATACCAGAAATTAATGCCACCCGAGTTGCTCCAATCCTGTTCGATCGGGAAAGTCCGACTGAAGGAATACGTGCCGATGCCGGCCTTTTGGCTGGCTTCTAATATGTGTTCATAGGTACCCTGACCTGGAACTGCCAGAGGATCTCCTAATTGAACTTCAATATTGTCCAGGTTCGCATATTTACCAACGGACCACAGGTAAGGATAGGTTTCGAAATCGTCCAAAAGGTTCGGATCGTAGGATTCATTATCCAGGATGGTCAAGCGTGCAATCAGGGGGAAACCCAGGGCTGCTTCACCCGTTGGATTAGAGAGCGAAAGCACGACACCCCGTTCCCCTTGGTATTTGTGATCATCAAACGTTTGGATTGTGAAGGATTTCTCGGTTTGATCGGGTGCAAATTCTAAAGTTACGCTGGTGGGGACATAATCTCGATCTGCAATCGCCGTCGCATATTCGGTGGCCACGTCGACGGTGACGATACTGTCAACGGGTTTGCTCAGCTTGACTGAGATGGTCGCCATGCTCCCCTCAACAACCCTGAAGTCATTCTTGGTGAAACTCACCGTCAGGGGGCGTTCGGGGGCGACGCCGTACACCATCACATTGTCGATATAATAGGCTGTCGCACCGCCTGTGTTGAGGGTGCCTACAGCATAGCCGTGCACCTCGGTTAAATTGAAGCCATCATTCGGGGCGCCGTTGCCAATTTCTTTGCGGGTCATATCGGCAAAGGGGATGCGGATTTCTTGCCAACCGCTGAAGTTATCGACAAAACTAAAGGTCCAGCGTTCAGCGTCATCGGTGGTTGAACCTGGGTTGCGGTTGTCCAGCACATCCACAAAGATGGTTGTGCCCTGGTTATGGCCGTAAAGCCAGAAGGATATCCCTTCATAGGCACTCCAATCCTGGGGCGTCCAGGTATCGACGGTCTCATTTTCGAAGTTGTGGACGAAGCCAGCCCAGGATACGACATTCAAATCCAGCTGGAGCACGTGATTGGGTTCGTCCGCTCCGGGGACGGGCGCTGGCGGTGCATCGGTTATGGAGATTCCTACCGTGCTGTTGGGATCATGGAAAGTGACGAAGCCAACGGCCACCCCGTCGCCGTCTGTGCCAGAAGGCAGGCCGGACTCAAAGTCATCCACCACCAATTCGTCTGTCGCGCCTGAAGTAAACGAGAAAAAGTCAAAATCAACTTCGACGGTTGAACCAGAAGCCCCTACGACACCGGAGATGACGACCACGATCTCATCCAGGTTCCCATTAAAGATGCCGTCGCCACCGGTCCCCAGATCCATAAAACTTGAGACTGGCGCACTGATCAGACGCCATTGGTCATCAAAATCTGCGCTGGTAAAGGTGGTATCGAGTCGGAAGGAATCGTCCTCGCCATTCGTCCAACCATTGCCGTCCAAATCCTCACGGATGGTGATTTCAAGGGTGTATTGGTCAACAGTGGCATTGCTCTGGTTGAGCACCCACACATTGAAGATGGGCTCAGCAGGGGGGGTGATTTGTTGATTGTTGTCAAAGTTGCGGTAGAAACCACCATAAAATCCTGAAGCTGTTCCTTCGCCACCCCAGCCTGTGCTGAGATAGTAAGCTCCCTCATACGGGCGGTCAGTTAATAGGCCGCCGCCACCCCCAGCGCTATTGCCGCTAAAGAATCCCCAGTCCGAAGAATCACCGTCCTCAAAGTCATCGATGATGACTGGGCTGGTCACCGCGCCAACGGATAGGCCTGGGACCGCTCCCAATAACATGAATAAAAAAAACACGCTTAGGATTTGTTTAATAAAATGTTTAGTTAGTGTTTTCATCCCTGTTTCCTTTTTTTAATAGATTAATAACTTGTGGGTAAAATTTCTCTGCTGGTTATCCTTAATATCGTTTCTATTTTTCCTCCTTTTCTAAAACCACCTCATTTTAAGGAACGGCAAATTTTCAAGAAAATTTTTATAAAAAGATGTTTGGGTAAAAATTCTCGAAGCATGTGTTTTAATTGAATTGTGTTGATTATAATCGAGCTGCCCGGGTCGTGAACCTTAAATTCTATTATACATGAAGTGGGGTGAATTGCATAGATTTACTGGCGTTTAATTAGGACAATCGCAAAGTGGGAGAAATGTCTGTAATTTCGTGGTTCGTGAGTCAACAAACCCCATCCCCGGCCCTTCCCCTCCCCGAAGGGAAGGGCGCCCGGAGGGTGGGAAGGGGTGATTATAGTGTGAAGATCATTGATTCTGCGAAAATGTTTGACTTTGCGATCGCCCTAGGCGTTTAATGATAACCAACGCGGCAATTATTGGTTAAGGCCGG
>JAHYJN010000145.1 GCA_019428905.1 Candidatus Brevefilum sp. | reverse complement strand
CTGGCCGTCACACCCCTGCGGAAAATCCTCAACCTGCCCCTATTGGTACGCTTGCGCAAACCCCTGGGACTGTATGCTGCGCTGTACGCCGGACTGCATTTTGCGGCCTTTGCCCTGTGGGATTACGGTTTGAACCTGGGGCTGATCTGGCAGGAGTTTCGCCAGAAGCCCTTCCTGACCCTGGGTTTGATCTCGCTGCTGATCTTAGCCCTTCTGGCGGCCACCTCCAACCGCAGTGCGCGGCAGCGATTGCGCTCGGGTTGGCGCTGGCTGCAGCGGGGCGTCTACCTGGCGGCCGTTTTAGCCGTCGCCCACCAATTCCTGGCGGTCAAAGGCGACCTATCCACCCTGCAGGGGGACTACATCCGACCGCTGATCGCCGGCAGCGCGTTGCTGCTCTTGTTCTTGTTGCGAATTCCCACAGTCTACCAGTCATTGCAGCGCTGGCTGGGGCGGAAATAAAACCAGAGACACTTGCCAACGGTATAAAAGATAAGATATTTTAAGGCGATGCGTGCATCGCCCCTACGTTTTAATGATCAATATTTGTAACTACTCAACGTGCGAGGGAATAGCATAATCCCAACAATTGGTGATAAAATACGAAAAATTGACAGCAATTTGTTTAGCAGGAGCCATTCACCATGCGCAAGCAAGCCATGCGATTCACCATCCTAAGCTGCGTTTTGCTTCTTTCTTTAAGCGGCTGCTTTTCCTATCGCTTCGAGGTCCAACATAACCCGGATGGATCAGGTCAGCTGACGATTGAATCGATCCTCTCCCAGGATTTCCTGAATATGTTCAGCGGCAGCCCTGACCTGGAAGAAACCCACGACGACATCTTGGCTGAATCGATCTTCACCGAGGATGACCTGCGCGACGACCCCAATATCCGGGCTGTTTCCGAAGAAACGTTCACCGACCCGGTTACCGGCGACCTGCACCACATCCTCGAAATCGAAATCATCGATATCCAAAAGCCGCTGTACCTCGACCAGGAGGAGGGTGACGACTCAATCATCTTCGAGGTGGTCGACAACGGTGACGGTACCTTCCTGTTCACAGCCACCCTGGAAACCCCGTCGGATTTCGCCGCCGGCAATGACGAGATGGATGATGTCATGCCGATGGACCCGGGGTCCCTCAGGTTCTTTCTACAGGACAGCACCATCACCTGGCAGCTATCTGCCGATGAGCTGATCGAGGCGGACCCGGTTGCAAAATTTGATCCTGTCAACAAAATTATCACCTGGCAGATCCCCTTAACAGATGTGCTGTTTGCCGCCGAAAACCTTGATATTTTCGCGGTTTACCGAACACATGGTTCCCAAGCCGCGCTTGAACCAGAACCAGCGGAGACCCTCACGCCAACCCTCGAACCAGAACCGGAAGATACTGCAACACCCACACTTGCGCCGACATCAACCGAGAGCCCCATCCAGCCCACCGTTGATCTCGATTTCAAACAGCCCCGCAGGGGTTTCCTGGGGTTGCCAAACTGGGTGCCCCTTGTGCTGGCAGGCGCACTGTGCCTGGGGGTGATCGTGGTTGCCATCGCAGCCGTGGTGATCTTTTTGGTCACCCGCAATAAAAAGCAAGACCCACCGCCTGACAATAGGACAGACTGAAGTCAGCTGCCCTGCGGTGAAGTTGAGAACAGTAACCTGAAATTACATAAGCAATAGGAGGCCTATGGAGACCATCAAAACCGGGATCATCGGGTGCGGCGACATCAGCCACTACCACATAAAAAACATGGTCCAGGCGCAAAACACCGAGATCGTTGCCCTGTGCGACCCGCTTGACAGTTCAGTCCAGCGCGCGGGCAAAGTCATCGCCGATGCCGGCTATCCCATCCCGCCCAACGAACCAAACCTGGCAAAATTCCTGGCATCCTTCGAGATGGATGCCGTGCTGATCGCCACACCCCACGCCCTGCATCACGAGCATACCCTGGCCGCCCTCGAAGCAGGCCTGGACGTGCTGCTGGAGAAGCCGATGGTGGTCACCACCGGGGAAGCCCTGAGCCTGATCGACGCCCGTGACCGCACCGGCCGGACGCTGGTGGTTGCCTTCCAGGGCAGCCTCTCCCCGCTGATCCGAGATCGGAAG
>JAHYJN010000007.1 GCA_019428905.1 Candidatus Brevefilum sp. | reverse complement strand
TCGTTGACTGCATTCGCTTATTTCTTACGGAAATCGCTGCCCAGAAACTCACGGGTGACCTTGATGCCCTTACGCAAAGGTCCATTAGCACAAATTAATTCTATTAATGAACGCCTGCAAACTCTCACCCAACCAGACGAGATGATCGCTTATCTTAAATCCTTTATCGATCAACTTCAAACTGAGCCAGATGATTTGCACATCCTGTTGATTGATGATATGGGGATTGCCTTTACAGGCGGCAATGCGATGCTGATGCAGGCGATGAACGAGCTTGCCGACCGCCTGAGTTTGGTTGCCCATGAGAACTTCATGATTGTGATTGCGGATATGCAGAGCAACCTGAAGACCACCCAATCTTATTCTTCTTCATTTATTAAGCTATTCCAGCAGAGCCAGACCGGAATCCTGTTTTCGCTGGAGGATTCCGATATGCAATGGTATCGCGCCAATGTTAGCCCGATGTATAAGAGAAATTTGAAGTGGTTGGAAGGACGGGGATTCTTTATCAGCAAAGGAAATGCTACGTATATCCAATGTCCTTTGGTGCTGTCTGATGCTTTCTCAGAGCTTTTATCAGGGGATGGTGCCAATGGGTGAAGTGGTTTGCACGGTCATTTACCCAGAGGCTCAACGCAGAGACCTGGTGCTGCCAGACAATGTGCCGGTGCACCTGCTGGTTAATGCCTTAGCCAGCGCATTGGGGATGCCAAAGAACCATGATATTTTTTATGAGCTGCAGGTTGAAGAGGGCGGTGAATTACGACGCATCCCTGAATCACGCACATTGCAGCAAGCCTTTATTTACAATGGTGCCATTTTACGTTTTTCTCCGGAGAAGGAAACGCCAGGTAATCGGGCTGTGTTATCAGGGAAGAATAGTGTGCGATTTCGACTGCGTGAGAACACTATCATTGGTCGTCTGACCCGGGAGGTCCATGTAGATATCGACCTGGTGCCGTTAGATGTTAATAAAGTTGTCTCTCGCCGGCATGCTGTCATCACCCGGCTTTCGTTTCATTACTTGATCAAGGACGCTGGCAGCCACAATGGAACCTTTGTCAATCAAATTCGCGTCCGCGAAGGTGAGTCCGTCGCCCTGCACACCGGTGATGAGGTGTGTTTTGGTACTTTGGAAAAAGGTGTCATATTGAAATTCTTGACCTTATGAGGTTTGAGAAAATAAATCATCCTCAATACTGTGGTGAAGTACCAAAAAACAACCAAACTTTCAGGTTGGTTTGAAAGTCAGGCAGATTGAGGTTAGCAGGAAATTAGTTCAAGGTAGCGTGTATTGTTTGAGTTTGGATCGGTTGTTATCCTTAACCCTCCTTCCCATCAGACCATGCTGCCATGCAAAAGACGGAGATAACTTAGTATTTAGGTAATAACTTGCATTGCTTTGAGGATGTCATCTTAACACAATAGATTGGTGCCTTATAAACTAACCACAACTAATTAATTTCATTATTTGAGATTTTTTCGCTAGTGAGATATTCACGGAACACGGTTTTTTTTATCTTAGTGATCATTGGGAACACAACAGGAGGAAGCATGGCTTATCGGAAATATTTGGTCTTTTTATTATCTTTTGTCTATTTGTTAACTGCTTCTGTTGGGGTAGTTTCGGCGAACAGCGCAACAGATCTGCTCATCCATCAAATTGATAGCCAGGTCAACGAAGACGGGGAGACCTATACCATTTCCATGACTGTTTCTGCAATTAGCGAACGCAATAATCCGCTCACTGGGCTGACAATTCGGGATTTTATTGTTCAGGAAGATGGTGCTGTGGTTGAGATAGACTCGGTTGAGTTGCTTGATGATGAGCCTATGCGTGTGTTTGTGGTGATGGACAATGGCGCAACCATGCAAGGGGAGCGTTTTCGATTGGCAATGACCGCTATTTCTAATTTTATTAAGGATCTTTTTCGTGGGGACCAGGTTGGAATTTTTGCTTTTAACAACGAGTTCAAAGAAGTGGTTGCTTTAACCAATGACCTGAACAAAGCCAGGGAGGACTTTGAGAACGCTAGACTGAGCCCGTCTGGTGGTGCTTGTTTGTTTGACGCCATTTATGCCACGATGGAATATGCCCATGCCCAACCTGAAACACAGCGACAGGCCATTGTGGTCCTAAGCAGCCGAGAGGACACCATTACAGGATATAACACATGTTCAAAATCGTCTGTAGATGATATTCTTGCCTTATCTCGCAGTGTGGATCAACACCTCCCGGTTTATACGATTGGCGTTGGGGTAGATACTGATGAAATCAGCCTGAAACGGATTTCGGAAGCCACCAATGGGTTATACAGCAGCAGTACCAGCAACTATGACCTGGAGGATCTTTTTAAAGCAGCATCCAATCGATTTATTTCAGAATACGAGATAACCTATACATCCACTAACATACCAGGAGAGCACACGCTATCTATTCAGCTGGATAACCAGTCGAAAACAAGCAGCACTGAGTTTCCAGGACTACCACCGGTCGTCACCATTGCCAGCCCTGGTTCTGCAGACGAATTTGAGGCCGGTCCAACAAAACTTGTCCTGAGCCTGGTCGAGCGAGGCGTTTTTGTTGACAGCCTGACATTTAAAATTAATGATGTCGCCATTGGCGTGGGTGGAAAGATCACTCAGCCGCCCTTTGAATATGAAATTGACTTCAGTCAATATGAAGGCCAATTGGTCCTGTTGACGATCATTACACAAGATAGGGATGGAAAACCGCTTTCAGAAACCAATTTGGAGCTGAATTTTGGCGCAGAGATTCCACCAGTGGCAGATGAAGAGGAAGGCGCTGCGGCAGTTGCCAAAACACCTTCCTCACCAACTCAAGCTGATGAACTTGATTGCCCTGAGGAAATGGTTTGTTTGGGTGAACTGCAACTTTCAATGAGGCAGTTGATCATTGTCGGATCGGTTTTGTTCGCGGTAGTTATTATTATCATTATTGTGGTGATCTTTTCAAAAAAGAAAAAGGGCAAAGGGCAGCCTAAGAAAGATAAGGTTTCTCTCTTTGATGATGCCACCATCGATGGGTTTACTTTACCAAATGCCCAAATGGGCCGGCTGACCATCCTCTCCAGTGATGATCCCTTAATGGTCGGTAAAGAATTTCAACTGATGAAATCGCCTTCTACGATTGGCCGTAGCGTGAACAATGATATTCCTTTGCCCAAGGATAGCGCTGTGTCCCGTAAGCATGTTGAGATTGTCGCCGATAGTGATGGTGTCATACTTCAAGAGATTTACAAAACTTTGAGTGATGGCACCAAGCAATCACCAACTTATGGCACTTATGTCAATGATCGTAAAGTAACCAGCAAAACGACCTTGCACACTGGCGATGAGATCAGCCTTGGTCGACGTACAAAACTTCGGTATGAAGGACCGGCCTTGCCTGGTGGATCGGATGACTCTGATGATGTAACCGTAGATCAGATTCAATTGCCAGATCTTGAACAATTTGATGATTCAACGCGTGATGGTTGAGCTTATTAGGTTATTGTGAATCGAGGCAAGCATGCTTGAATTTGGGAAAGCTTTAGATGTTGGGATAAAAAGGATGGGCAAGAAGAACCAGGATAATCTGAGAATCATCAATCCCTGGTTTAAACCGCCTTTATTGATTGTGGCCGATGGGATGGGCGGCTTTAAAGGTGGAAGGGAAGCCAGTAAGATTGTTATCAAGACTTTAATGAAAGCATACCGTCAATCAAAAAAGAACATCCCTATTAGTGATCTTCTCACAAGCGCTATTAAAGAATCACATCAACAGATAATTGAGCAGGCTGGGACCAGTGATGCGCTGGCAAAAATGGGCAGCACGGTGGCATGTGTTGTTGTAGACGAAAAGAATGAACGAATAACCGTGGCCAATGTAGGGGATACCCGAGCTTATCTGATCAGCCATACCGAAATCCGACAAATCAGTTTTGATCATAGTGAAGTTGCTGAATTGGAACGAAAAGGGGTATTAAGCACGGTTGAAGCGCGTGATTATATTCGTAAGAACGTACTTACCATGTCTTTAGCAGCCCACCGACCTCCGGAAACAGTTGAACCCTTTGTAAGCACAATGGAATTTCCACCACTATCCTTGGTTTTATTATGTTCTGATGGGTTGTGGGGCAGCGTGCCGGATCATTTGATCCGATTAACAGCATTGGAATATTCGCCGAGAGAAGCCGCAAAAAAAATGGTTGAACTTGCCAATAGCAGCGGTGGACCGGATAATATTTCAGTTTTAATCGCCCGACGGAGAGGTGAATGGAAAGCTTATCGAAAACAGTTTTCGAATAGCTTGGAGGACACATTATAGCATCACTAAGGTTGGGATATGGATTACGCTGGATATCGCATCGAACACTACCAAATTATTGAGAAGCTAGGCCAAGGGGGGATGGCTGCAGTTTACAAGGCTTATGATACCCGCCTTGAGCGGGATGTGGCGATTAAGGTAGTGCGCAAGGAATCGATCCCGCCTGAACATCTTGAACGCATCCTAAAACGCTTTGAACGCGAAGCCAAGGTACTGGCGAAATTTCTCCATCCGAACATTGTGCCGGTGCACGATTTTGGAGAGTATCAAGATGCGCCGTACCTGGTGATGGCTTACCTGCCCGGAGGGACTCTTAAAGAGCGCATTGGTAAACCTGTACCGGTGGAGACTGCACTGGCATGGCTAGAGCCCCTCGCTGGTGCGCTTAGCTATGCCCATCAACGGGGTGTGATCCATCGAGATGTTTAACCCAGCAATATCCTAGTCACCGAGGATGGCACGTTGATGCTGTCGGATTTTGGGATTGCCCTGGTGCTGGAGCAGGCCACTACCCAACTGACAGCCACCGGGATGGGTGTGGGCACGCCGGAATACATGGCGCCTGAGCAATGGAAAGGAGAATCTTGCGAAGCCAGTGATCAGTTTGGTTTAGGGGTAGTGTTGTTTGAGCTGCTGACCGGGCAAAAACCCTTCACTGCCGAGACGCCCTTGGCTGTAGCACTTAAGGTCATGTCTGAGCCATTGCCGCAACCGAGCTCGCTTGTGGAGGATATTCCGGAAGGGGTAGAGAAGGTGCTTTACAAGATGCTGGCGCGGGAGCCATATGATCGGTTTCAAAGAATGGAAGTATGTCAAAGTGTATTAAACAGGTATGCTGGACCTATCTCATCTCCCTTATCTAGGGAGTCAAAAAGAGTTGAATTAAAATTTAAATCGAGAATGTCTACAAGAAATTTAACAGATCCTAAAGAGGAGTCTCAGACTACAGATTTTGTGGCTAGTAATTTCGAAATCACTGAACAATTGCAGGAAGAGATTTCAAATCAACTATTTGGTCACTTTGATAGGGATGTTGCTATTTTTGGAAGGCTAACCAAAGCAGAAAACAGTTATTCTTATAATTGCGAAGGTGATACATTAGATTATCTAGATGAACCATTTAATTGTGGGATTAATCAGGTAAATGAGCCAAAAGGGAGGATTTTGTATAAAATTATGAGGTGTCATCCAAAATTGATTTTAGGGATAATGTTAATTTCAATTGGGATAAGCTGGTTGTTAAGGTCATTTTTAACTGGTAGGATAGAAATTAATGTGTTAACAGAGATTTTAATTAGTGTCTTTATCTCGCTTATTCATAAGTATTTACTCCCTAATAAGTTTTCCGTAGGTGTAATCTTGGTATTATTATTTTTTCTTTTGGGCGGCCTTATGGGCATGTCGTTAGTTCTTTCCCTGTGGACAATGATAAATATTTTATTATTGTTAGGTATAGTTTTATTATCGCTTGACTTATTCCGAAGGAAAGAAAAATGACTAGTGCTATTAGCATTTGGGTTATGAATTGAACCGTGTAAAAATTTTCATGCTTGATGGTTACCCTAACCTTGTTGTTTTTGTTGAACCTAGAACAACCCTAATTGTTCGGGTTTTATATTCCCTTTGCCTGACATGTTTTCTAAGTATTCAATAAATTGTTTATGATCTTCTGTCACAGACTGGGGGAGGCGTATCGCCCCATTTTCCATCAGAAGAGCATTCCCTTCGGGCATATCTTCATATTCAAGCACAAACAGGGGTACCCAATTATTCTTCAGATTTTGCGTCGCCCCGGCCCAGGTTCCCCCTGAATTGGCACTGCTTGAGACGACAATGGCATAATCGGCGAGAGTATAAATTAACCGGTTTCTGCCCATGGCGTTTCCAACCGAGAATGGCGCAGATGGCAAGTAGGGGGTAACCAGGCATAAATCGCCATGTTGAATTGCATTGCGATAAAGCGGGGTGCGAATAATTCTCTCCAGGTTGTTTGCAATCACACCGACAGCTGTCCCTCTCGAAGTAAGACTTGCATCCATACTGAGGGTATCCACACCCTTTGCGCCGCCAGAGTAGAGCACCAACCCCGATAGTCCACATGCATTACCAATCAGTTCGGCTGCTCTCTCACCAACGTGATTCAAATTGCGTGAACCGACAACAGCAATCCCTCTCTGGTCTAAAAGTGCATTTTCCCCAGAATAAAAAAGAATGGCCGGTGCGGATTCCTTCAGTCGTTTCAGATAGCGCTCGGGGTAATCTTTATCTGCCCGTGTGATCACTTTTATTCCGATTGAATTTAATCTTTCAAGTTCGATGGCGATCACACCGCTTCTATCCATCAAAACCCACAGCTCTTCTGCCTGCAATTGATCAACTTTTAACGCTTTTTGCAGTTCACTGACAGATAAACCTAACATAGCTCCAGGTGTTTTTATTGGAGAATTGGCGATTTTTTTTGCTAATGGATTCCATTCACGTAATGTGAGGGGTTTTGGATCTGGATCGGGATCCAAACCCAGTTTTGAACATAACATGATCATGGCCAGGGCATCATATGAAAGCATTTATGCGTAATTCCTTCTTCCTGTGGCTTTAGCGAGTGTGAATGGAAAAACTGGCCCGCTGCCATTTTGGATCAATAAATAACCAGCCATTGTCAATGTCCAGCGAGAATCCACAATATCATCAACCAGCAATACCGGCATCGAGGGTATTTTACCTTTTACTTTGAGTGAGTTTAACACATTTTTTGATTGGAACAGACTGTTTTCCATGCTTTTCTGTTCCGGTGGGTTTGAAACGCGTTGTAATATTTCGTAAAAAGGAATTTCTAGTGCTTTCGCCAGAGCCCGGGCAAATTCTGGCACAAGGTTGGGATGCCGGTGGGAGGGGATTGCTGTGACCCATCTAGGGAAAGGATCTGGTCGCCAGTCTGCTTTAATTAATTGTGCTGATGCCGTGATTAATTCCTCATTGAAGTGACCATCTTGATATTTACCTTCTTTGACTCGACTACCCCATAACCCATCACCATAATAACTCAAAGCTCGCCCAACACAGTTTTGAAGGTGGTTTGGGATTATAATGCTTTGTTCTGATGGAAAAAGCCCTCTCGCCCATCTTTTCCTGGGAAGTATTTCGATTATTTCTCGCTTTAGGTAATTATCAGCTTCAACGAGAAGATTATTTTCCACAAACTTAGAAAAACCACGCTTTCTACAGTTGGCACAGATGCCGCAAGCAGTGGGGCTGGGATCATTCAGCGAATATTGAAGAAATTCCATCAGGCAATCCTGATAATTCAGGTAAATTTTCATCTCCTCAACTTCAAACCTGCGAAGCTGGGTAATGCCTGCTATTCGTTCATCATCTGGTTTCCATTCTTCAGATGTGCGGAAGTAAATCTTCCGGCCTTGGTAATCCGTACCAACAACTCTATCGATCTCTAAAAGCTTAAGTGCTTTTTCAAGAATAGCATTAGGGATGTTCACCTTGGTTAAAATCTCATAAAATGAAAGCCCTGAAGAATTTTCAAGGCATTTTAAAATATCCTGCATCACCGTTTTACTTGGAAAAGCTGAGTTGATAAAATAATCTTGAATTGCCTCATCTTCTGCTCCACCTAATAGGATGCCATAAGAAGCTTTCAAACTCCGGCCAGCACGTCCTACTTGCTGATAATAATGAACGACCGATCCTGGAGATTGAAAATGGATGACATAAAGAACATCGGGTTTATCAAACCCCATGCCGAGTGCAACAGTGGCTACGATCGTATTTATCGTATTATTTTTAAAACCATCTTCTAGCGATTCTCTCGTGTCTGAGTCCATTGAGCCGTGATATGCTTTTGCATTAAATCCTTTTTTCGTCAGCCAATCCGCCACCCTTTCTGTATCTGTGACAGTTTGACAGTAAATGATCCCCCTGCTATCGCCAAAGATCTTTAAATTTTCTGCCAACCAGGCTAACCTTACAGATTTTGAACCTAAGTTGATGTTTTGAAGCCTCAAGCCCTCTCGTGCTAAAGAGCCACGCAAGATCACCAAATTATCCCCCATTTGGTCTTTAATATCTGCGATGACCCGATTATTGGCTGTTGCGGTTGTCCCTAATACGGGGATAACGGATGGAAGCTGCTGGAGGATACGGACAATCCTGCGATAATCTGGCCGGAAGTCGTGCCCCCAATCCGAGATACAATGGGCCTCATCGATGACAAATAATCCGATCCGCCCGGATATTTTTGGCAGGACGTTTTGTAAAAATCGATGATTGTTCAACCTTTCGGGTGAAATTAACATCACATCACAGTGATTATTGACCAGTGCATCTTCAATAAGAGGCCAATCTTCTTGATTTGTACTGTTGATGGTCAAAGCTTGTATCCCAATTTTGCTGGCCATTTTGATTTGGTCACGCATTAATGAGAGCAAAGGGCTGATGAGTAGTGTGGGACCCGCACCTTGATCTCTCAGCAAGCGGGTAGCGATAAAATACACCAAACTTTTCCCCCAGCCTGTTTTTTGGACCAGCAAGACTCTGTGGTGAGGGACCACAAGATGTTCGATGGCTTCCCACTGACCCTCGCGGAAGTCACATTGCGGCCCGAGCATTTTGTGTAAGTAATGGCGAGCTCTATCTTTAATGGTCTGCATTGAATTAACCGCCAGTTTTTAGTAGAAATATCTATTTGACTTCACTAATTCTACATCATTAACTCAAAGCCTTAATTTACACCACTTGACAAGGCACTAACCGGTCATCCTAATCCCCCGAGCCGCAACCATCGTTTATAATTGACTGAAAAGCATGTCTGAGCAACCCAGCGGGAAATTAAACCGCAGACCATGTGTCATTAGAGAGCAAGTCAACAACTCAAATATTGACACTTCAAGATTAAGGAGCACCTTGTGGCAAATTATCATGCTATTCGAAGTTATGTTGATAATGCTTTGCGAAATAATGAAGTCATTCTCATTCGCTATCAGGACTTTCATAAGAATGTGACTGAAAGAAGAATAACGCCATTGGAATGGGTTGGCGTCGATAAAATTCGTGCCTATTGCCATCTTAGGGACGAAGAAAGGCATTTCAGACTCCAAAATATCCTTGCGATAAATGCTGCGCATGATGATGTTGGCAAATCACCCCCTGTTAAGCCAAAACCCTCGCGAATATCTCCACAAGCTGCCCAAGTTACCACAATTACAGCCCCGACGAAAAAGCCAACTCAAACCCAAAATGCCAAACAGACTTTCAGCAAGGTCAGCTCTACCGAGGAATGGAAATCTTTACTCAGATACTATGTTGCTTGTTTGAATTATGAGTATCAACAGCAATTTAGTTTTAAACAAAATGCGCTGTATCCTTATGATCTTAATCAGGATACTATTTATGCGTTTCTTTCAGGAAAATCCCACCTTAAGTTTCGTCTTGGAACAGAACAAAACGCCTTAAAAAAATTTCTAGATCCCTCTGGAAAAGGCAATCAACAGCTGTGTTTAGGCAAGACTTTTATCAAATTTAGCGATCAAGATATCACACCCTTGTTATTTGTGCCTGTGACGATGGATAGATTAGATGCAGAATATGTCTTGCTAAAAGCAGAAGAATTAAGTCTCAGCTATGCATCCTTGTTGAAGCTCGGTTATAATCCCGAAGAAGTTGCGGGTTTTTTGGAAGCTTACCAGCAATTCATTGTTGACCAACCCCCTTTAAAAGAAATCGAAAATTTCATCCTCAAATTTTTAGCCGAACACATCTTCCCACCCACGGATCAATCCACCACAGATGCTCCCATTACAGCAGTTCCCAGCAGTCAATTATTGGAAATTTCGGGTTTTTTCTGGGCGGATAATCGGTTTACTGGCAACCTGATAAACGAGTTGGGTACATTAACCAATGGGATCTATTGGAATAATGCGCCTGCTATCATCAAAAACCTCTTAAATCATTTGCCAGAGCATGAACATCAACCAGCGCCAGATTTTATCGATGATCAGAATTTCTATGTGACGGATATCAATACCCAGCAGCGTAAATCCGTTCGGGCGGTTTCAGAGCATCCGGTCACCATCATTACCGGTCCTCCCGGAACCGGAAAATCCCAGCTGGTGCTGAACCTGATTGCCCAGGCTTATCTAGACGGTCAATCGGTTTTGTTTGCCAGCCGCAACAACAAAGCCGTGGATGTTGTGATGGACCGGCTTCAAGGTGAAGTTCGCTTTCAAGGCGCTATCCGAACCGGGAGTCAAGCGCACAGACAACGAGCTGTGGGACAAATGGAAAGCGCCCTGGCTCAAATTGAACGTGTCGATCTTCGTAATTTGCAGAGCCTCTATAAAAATGGCAAATTGCAGTTGAAAAAAGCGGATGAAGATCTCAAACTTGTTCGCGATTTACAAGGAAAAATTCGTTCATATCAATCTGAGAAGGAAGAAATGATTGACAAGATTCCACTCGCATGGAAAGATCAAGCAGCTTCTCTTGATTTTCCCTTCATTGAGCATGATAAGCTACGGATCAACGAATTTCTCTCCCTATCCCTTGCCCAATTGCGCGCCCTTATCGATCAACGTGACAAATTGATTCGTGAGCTTCGAGCCGGTTTAGATGAAGGCGGAGATGAATATAATGTATTACGCATTATTGCTGAATATGAACTGAAGTGGGGGAAATTTGCCTCTGGGATGCTGCACAAAGCTTCATTTTCTTCCATCACTGCGTTAAACAACTATTGTCTTGATTGGATCAATTTACTTGAAACCCTGACGGTGAAAAAGGCACATTTGGATGCTGAGAATGATCTGAAGCTCATCAAAAGCCAAATTGATCAGAACACACACATGATGGGCGATGAAGAGTCCGAAGCGACGCTGCGCTTGGTTGAATTATCCCCTGAGGACATGACGTTAAAACAAAATCAAGTTGCTGAACTTGAGTCTGAAATTGACAAAATAAAAGCACAGGATTATTCGATTTTTCAGAAAATCCTGATGGTGCTTGGTTTGATCAACCCGAAAAAGAAACTGTGTTTGAAATTACAGTTGGCTCGTGAAGAAGCAGGGCTCAGTTTTCGAATATCTGAAGTGGACGCCCAGGAAATCGACACACTTAGCCAGTCCTTTGAGTCTTTTAAATTGGTCATTCAGACGAGCGCATTATTTCAAAGGATGGAATCCTTAGAGAAAAGCGTCTCAGCTCTAAAAATGCGTTTGGAGGAATTATCCAAAACGCTTACTGATGACATGGTCAAATCATTTGACCGATTGGATCTGAGGGACTATTCCGCAGAGCCGCTTATCAGTTTTATCCGTGAGGTGCAAGAAAAAGCAGCAAAATGTGAACAGGATTTCACTCAAGTTCTGAATGCGTGTCATTCATTCTTTGTCGATAATGATGAAAATCTAGACACGGTGACTGCTTTCCAGCATTTGTTTACTGGTCATGGAGAGAATGGCGTTTTTGGCTTAGATAAAACGCTCACTGAAGACGAGGCGTTTGATTGGGCGACCACATTCCGCAGAGCAATTGTGATTTGGGAAGCAAATGCGATTATCCAACACAGCTGGGGTCAATTATCCGAGCTCCCATCTGAAGCGGATGCTTTAAAATCCTATCAAAGCGCAAGTGGGCAGCTATTTTCAGCCGCGGGCGATTTAATGCGTGCGACATGGATTAACCGAGCGGCGGAAATGAGCAACGAGGTGTTTGGGGGAACTCAGAAATATGTTTCTGCGGCAAGGCAACTCAATAACACCAGCTATGGAGAAAACCCCAAGTTCTACATGGCTTTGAAAGATGCAAAGCAAGACAATTTTAAATTTGCCTTACAAATGTTCCCGATTTGGGCGATCACAAATTTAACCGCCCGAACTAACTTCCCGTTAGAGGCAGGTTTGTTCGACCTGTTGATCATTGATGAGGCCTCACAATGCGACATTCCTTCTGTCATACCTTTACTTTATCGAGCAAAGAAAGTTGTGATTATCGGCGATCCGAACCAGCTGCGCCATGTTGCATCCCTCCATGAACAGCTGGACAAGAAAATCGCCAGAGAATATGGTGTTGGGCTGGAATTTTTCTCGTATATATCAACCTCATTTTACGACCTGGGAAAAGGGTGCGTTGGTCTGCACCCTGGCCCGATTATGCTCAATGAGCATTATCGTTCTGACCCGCGCATCATCACTTTCTCAAACCTAGCCTTTTATAACAATCAACTGGTGATCAAAACGGACCTGACCCAAAGGGGCTTTAACAAGACCTTTTTAAACCAGCGCGGCGGGATTCATTGGTTAAATACCCCGGGGAAATTTATCCGACCAACCGATGGCAGCGGATACAATCTCGAAGAACTCCGCCAGCTGCAAGTTCTCGTTCCCAGGATATTAAATACCCTGGATGGTGAGGGGTACCGCTATGCTTCCCTGGGCATTGTGACCCCATTCCGAGCACAATGGAACCTGATTCGACAATGGGTTAGCCAGACGTATGGCAGCACGGCAAGGATCAAAACGGGGACCGCCCACCAGTTCCAGGGTGATGAGTGTGATGTGATGATTTTTTCACCTGTTTTATCACAGGATATTTTGGAGGGCACGCTGAATTGGTTGCAAAATACTAAAAACCTATTAAACGTAGCTATCACCCGGGCCAGGGTCAGCCTGGTGATCGTTGGGGATTATGAGTATTGTTATGAAGAATTAAAATCCAAAAATGTATACAATCAATTAGCCCATTACATCAAAGACAACTTGAAGGGTGTCTATAGCAGTATTGAAGACCTGCCGGTTATTGGCGGAGAGCGGTTTGAGATTATTGGCACCATCCTCGACCCGTCCAATCCTGAATATAACCGCACGAATTTGTTGCGCTTTATCCGCTCGTGCCACGAATTTGTGGATTGGGTTGACCCCTATTTTACCCAGGAGATCATTGACCTATTTGACGATTTGTACGAGGCTGAGCCCTATCCGAACATAAAATCCTACCGCCTGTTGACTGCCGAGCAGCAGGTGAAAGCATCATCAGGAAAGGTGCGACCGGAGTCCGTTGAAAGCCTAAAGATCTACCTGGAGCGGTTTGGTGTGGATTTTGAGATGCGCGTGCGGCCGGGTGAGGAGCTACCCCATGACCGTTTCCTGTACCACCAGGGGGGCGCGGTCAATATGCCGCCCTTTTCCGGCGCGTATGGCTCACACCGGCATGTGAGCGAATATACGCCCTCCAGTACAGCGCGTGAATTTTTTGAGGAACAATGGGATAAAGCAATCTCAGTGGTTGATGTGTATTAGGAGTAGGAAAATCCTTCATATCAATTAAAAAAACATTAAGGTTAATAGTTCAGTTGTTAGTCCGTCTAAACCCACAGTCGAATTATCGCTGAACGGGGTTACCATCTGGTAAAGGAGAGAGTCTTCCAACTTACGCAATTAGGTTTAGTAAAACTATTTCTTTAGATAATTCTTTTATACTTCTCTGGAAAGTCTTCTTGAATTCAACAATGTGATCACTACTGGTTGTGATAGAATAGGGTTGAAGCCAGAACATAAAAATAGAAAATTGTAACCGATATCAACATCAGAGCAATAAGCTGTTCTGCTATTCATGGATAGTGTAAAAAGACAGAAAGGCTTTTAGATGATTAATCACATACCTTGTGCCCCAGGTGCTCATATCGGTGAAGTAAAAACCCTCAGTTTTCTAAAACAAAATTTACATGATTGCACTATATTATCAAATTATCATCATCCGGATCGATCCGGAACAAAAGAGATAGATTTGATGGTTATCAATAATTTTGGCGTCTGGCTTTTAGAAGTAAAGCATTGGTGGGGAGAAATTGTAGCAGACGAGGTTCATTGGAATCAAGGAAGACGTAAACAAGTCAGTCCAATTACTTCAATAGAGCACAAATCTAAACTTATTAATAGTGATCTTTGCAATGCAGAATTTAAAAATATTAGTGTGGTTGGTCTAGTTATACTTAGTAAAGGTACCAATAGTCTAATTATTTCTGATAAGCGAAAAAACCGAGTATTTGGTCTCGATCAAAACTTGATTAGGGCTTTATCAACCCGTGATCTCATATTTTCACCAAGATCGAAAATGTTAAACAATGAACAAATTAACAAAGTTGCTAGGAACTTTGTGAATAAACATGTAGACCCGGAATATAAGATTGTTGGCAACTATCAATTAATAGAAGAACTGCCATCAGGTGATCATTACCTCGCATATGAAGGCCAACACACGCAGATAAAAAGCAGAAGGGCAAAGATAAAACGGTACCATCTGGAAGTAGTTAATTCTCAAAAACATCTAGAAGAGGCATTTCATAATTATAAACAATCTATGGAAGCTTTATCCCAAGTCTCTGGTCATCCAAATATCGTAGCGGCGTACGATTTTTTTCCTGACGTAGATACAAGTGATACCTTTTGGCAAATTACAGAATATATTGATGGAAAAACACTTCGACAACAAATTGATGAAATGAAAAGCTTCACATTTCAAGAGCAATTTGATATTTTATTTCAACTAGGAGATGCAATTGATTTCTGCCATAAACATCAAATTGTTCATAGAAACCTTAATCCCGAATTCATATATATCACTGGATCGGGACAAATAAAAGTTGATGGTTTCGATTTTTCAAAAGTTCCAGCCTTAGGTTATACCATAACAAAAACAAATGAACCCTTTGTCTATAACAAATACGTAGCACCTGAACAACATCTGAATCCCCGAAATGTTGATTGTAAAGCGGATTTTTATTCTTTAGGGGCAATTTGGTATGATTTAGCTTTTAATATTCCTGCTAGTGAACCAATCCTTCTTAGTAAAATTAAAAAATCTGATTTACCAAAAGAAATCATAGACCTTATGTCCAATTTACTCTCAAATCAACCAGATAAGCGACCAGATAATTGGAAAGAAATCAGAGAGTCTTTGGATTCATTAAGGACAAGAAAATGGATATAAAAAATCTTCAAGGAGAAATACTACAAGGTTGCGAACGATATGTTATTGGCAAATTAATAGACTTTGGAGGACATGGTTTCGTTTACAAAACCCAACACCAGTTTCTAAATAAAACACTAGCAATAAAAGTAGTTGCTACAGATGATCTCGATTCTATTAGCTTACAAAGATTGAATAGAGAGTGCCTGATAGGTGGGGAATTGGGAAATGTGCCAGGAATTGTTGAAATTCATGATGCATTTATAGATAGAAATTTATTTTGTATGGTAATGGACTTGATGAAGGGGGGAAACCTAAATGAACTTATCAAACAGGAAAATTTACATTTGAAAGAGACAATACGTTGGGCAAGAATTCTTTCAAATGCTCTAAATTCAGTACATCAACGGAATATTTTACACCGAGATATTAAACCCGAAAATATACTTTTTACTGATGCAGGAGAACCAAAATTATGTGATTTTGGTATTGCACATATTCCAAAGTCAAATTTTACTGAAGTACAACCCGGAACCCCTGGTTACAAGGCACCTGAATTAGAAGAAGGCGGTGAACCAACTTTTGCGTCAGATGTCTATTCGTTGTGTGCAACTTTTTTCTGCGTTTGGACAGGGTGTAATTTTGCCTCTTATAAGTCGCAATCATTGGGTGTTATAAACGAAGAGTTTATTACATTGACATCAAATAAATATCCAAATGAAAGAAAAGAAATAATTAGGACATTGGCATCTATCATAATAAGAGGATTAAATCCAGATCCTCAAAAACGATTAACCTTAGACAACTTTCGTGACCGTATATCTATGATATATGAACATCTCAAACAGAGACAAAACCTTGCATACCTGCATGATTATTCATCAATAAAATTAATAGAAGATCTATTTACCAATAAATTCTGGAAGAAAACAAATGTTGTAAAACAAGTTAGCGATATTGATGATCTAAAATCCGATCTCGATATTTTAATTTTTACTTCTGAATTTAGAAGAGATCTTCGTAGTTTATCTCATTATTTTCTTGCTGACCAATGGGAAGAAATTAATAATAAATTTATCAATAACATACCACTAATTTGGATTAACGGCGATTTTGGCATCGGAAAAAGTTATCTCGCAAAAATATTTACTAATTTGTTAGTTAATCCCAGTATACCCAAACAGGGGTTAAGTTTTATTGAAAAATTTAAAGAGAAACTAGATATCGAAAATTCTAATCAGGATCGAGAATTGTTATTTTTACTTAACCAGATTCATGATGTATATTTATGCGAAGCAGTTCATATTGACACACTTTTTTTATCATCCCAAGAGATCTCGAATAATCTATTAGCGCAAATGATTCTAATTCAAACATTTAGAAGTAGAGGTTTTTCATCTATTCAATGGATAGCAAGGTTACAAAAAAGATTACGCAAAGAAAAATTATATTCAAAATTTATTGACGATTTGCCATCAGATTTTGACATTAATGACACGAATTATATATCATTTATTGAGCCGGATATTTTCAATGCATTAAAGAGGACTCTGGAATTAACAAATTCTGGTGTTGAGAAATTCATCAATGAATGCAAAAAAACTCAAACAGCAGATGAAATGATTGAAGAAATTATTGATCTAGTTTTCGATAAAAATATTAATAACGATCTCAAAACAAGAAGAACCATTTTTATTATTGATGAAATTGATCAAATTCTAAATTCACAAAAAGAATTGATGAGCTCAATTAATTTCATTGAGCAACTCTTGAAAAGAGGAAAAGGACAAATCTGGGCATTGGCTATCTCACAAAATGATAGTAATGATTATTTCCGATCATTCAATCAATCAAATATTCGCATTCCACATTTCATGTCATTACAATTGGGAGAAAATTATCCCTTTCAATTGAGTAGAGGTTTATTGACAGGTAAAACAATACAGGGCAGATTATTGATTCTTGATATGATCCAAAAGAATCCTGATGTGTCTCGTGCAATCAACAATATCGCGATAAATTTTATAGACTTGGGTATGGAAAGCTTCACAGATACATATCCATTCCCACCATATTCGATCAAATTAATTTATGAACTTTTCGATAACATTTACGAAGATTTGTACAAAAAGATGAGAACTCGTGTGATTTTTTCAATTATTCGGGAAATTATGATTATCTTTAGTCAAAAACCTTTCGGCGCTATTGTCTCTTTTGATTTATTCTTTGACCATTTCGATTGGAAATTTAAGAATGATATTATAGAAATTATCGAAAACGCCTACAAAAATAATATCTATGACATAAAATCAATTGGAATAATTAAAGTATTAGGAATGATCAATATTATCAAATGGTTTCCTGCAACCCCAAGCAATGTGGCCTTATTATTAATAAATCATCTTGAGGTTGATATTAATGAACATATGACTGAAATAAAATTTGCAGTCGGCAATCTCATTGACAAAGGTTTCATAAATAAAAATCCTAATGATGAATTATCGTTACCAAACTATCGTTAATTCTTTTTAATTGATCCCCTTATTTATTAATGTCTTTATAAATTGAGAAAATTGTGATTTGTGCTTCAGGGAAAAAATTCTTTTCCAAACATATTTTTGATTTTTACACAACAAAGCTTCTTGATATAATTATCAAATCTATAGAAGAAATTACCAATCATTCTTAATTATTAATTTTTAATTATTTTAACTTCATTGACCATATATAGGATAATTCAATGACTTATTTTTCCCTCAGAGGTCCCCTTACAATTCCAAATCTGCAAGTTTTATTTGTTTCGCCATATTTGCGTTTGCATTTCATAAAAGATATTATTGGCCACTTCACTGACGATAAAAACCGGATGAAGTATGGTCTATTTGACCATGATTTTCCATTTCCATTACAAGATATCTGTGATGAGATTTATATGCATTTCGGAAGCCAATTGCATAAATCAGGTAAGTCCACTACTTACACTCATATTGTAGACCTAATTAGGGATTGTGATTGGCTTTACTTTTACGATATGATAGAAATAATCAGCAAAGTCATTTATGATCAGGATATACGAATTATTCAATCTTGGAATGACATTGTTGATCAAGGTATTGATTTCCCGGATGATTATGGCTTTGATCCTATATTAGTTAACTTTAGGTTAGATATTTTTGGATTTGAGAAATATTTAGCGATGGTAAATGAACTCTTATTATCATCATCTTCCATTTTACGAATGTCAGATGATGGTTTGTTATTTGTCATGGGAGAAACCAATCTAGCCAAGAATATGTTTATATCGTCGAATAGTAAGAATGAGGGAGAGTTAAGTGAAATCATCTGTGATGATATCGAGGAATTTTTGATAATTGTTAAAAAATCAAAGAAATTAGAGATGAGGGATCGAGATAAAATTAATGCTTGTATTAAATTGTTTAATTCGGGTGCCTTCGAAGATGCTCTTAATTTGCTTTTTCCAAATATAGAGTCAGTGATTAATAAATTGATAAATTCTCATGGGGGAGATTATACGAAACTATCTGGCTTAGGCAGAAAGATTAAATGGTGCTCAGATAATGATATATTACCAGATGAAATTACAGGAAATGTTGAATTTATTAGATTAAATCGTAACAAGATTCTCCATGGTGATTTAGCTATTAATTCAAAGCTAGCAGAAACTGCTTTTTGGCACACCATCCGATGGTATAAAATGCTATTGGGGATTATAAATTAATCTCGCTTCTATCAGAAAACTTTATTGCTCGCAGCGTTATGAGGGAGAAATTTGTTAACCCACTACTGTGTTTGGTATCACTAATCAGTTGAGCGGTTACCCTATTTCAACAGTCCAATGGTAATACCATTCATTCATTCCGCAAATGACAAACAATTTATTCTTGATGATAGCCTGGAAGCACAAAACGCAATTTACACTACTTGACAAGACACTAACTTGGAGTTTAGGTTGAATACTCCATTTCAAATATTGAGAAAATTGAGTATTTTTCCATTAGTTTGATATACACAAGCTATTGTTTGATATTGCAAGGAATGTTGTGGCTCATGAAAGTGAAGGAATTCAAAATTATTTATCTGGCCCTATTAGTCTTTTATAGGATTTTAATTCATCCGATAGATACGTCCTAAAGAATATGGATCTTCTTAAAATAAGTTTAGTCTTCACCCATCCTCCTCTTCTTCCTGGTCCTCTAATCCCTTCGCCATTTCGAGTGCCTCCAGCAGCGGCATGGAGGTAATTACTTTTCCATAGGTCATGGCACTGAATGCGTTGCCGAGGTCTGTTTGGTCGATGGTCAGGATCAACTTGATTTCCTCATCTTTGAGGACAACATTCATGAAAATCACATTCGGTCCTTCTTCCACGTATGAGATACCGGCTTTTTCCATTTTCACACTTCTTGGAAATTCATAAGCTTCTTCCATCATGCCTCCCTCTTTTTAAAAAATGACTGCGGCTATTTTTATATCGATACGCCCGCTGAATTAAATGTTTGTGTCATGCCAAGACGATTTTCTCGGGGTCGTGGTTGAACGTATGCAATTATTTTATCTCAGATTCCCACGCCTGCTGACTTATATTCGCCTAATCAATCAGCATCACTGCCTCTTTCTATCCATTGGCGAATGTTCCACGAGCTGACCCTTGTTTGAGGTGTGTTCAATCCCCTCTTCAAACCCGTTCAGCTATTTTCCTTTATAATATCTAGTACACGTATGCCAGCGGGCATGATCAAACTGAACAATTTCGGGCGGAGATTCTATGACACAATCAGCGAACCCCAAATTCCAGCCAGGCACATTGGTCAACTGCCGCCGGCGTTTATGGCGCGTGGACTACCAGGACGACAACATCCTGCATGTCACATCCGTCAACGAAAGCACCAACCAGACCCGGATCTACCTGCCCCTGGAAAAGGTGACCACGGGCAGCCTGTCCTACCCCTCACCCGACCGCATCGGCAGACCGCAAGACCAAAAGCTGATGCTGGATGCCTTCCGCCTGAGCATGGTCAACAGCACCACACCCCTGCGCTCGCTGCAGTTCTCCCGTGCGATCCCCATGGCATACCAGCTGGTGCCGGTGGTGATGGCCCTCGAGCAGGAACGCGTGCGCATGCTGATCGCGGATGATGTCGGCCTGGGTAAAACCATCGAAGCCGGCCTGATCATGCAGGAGCTGCGCCACCGGGGACTGGCGAAACGCCTGCTGGTGATCTGCCCTGCCAGCTTGCGGGAGCAGTGGCGGGAAGCCCTGGCCTATTTCTTCCACATTGACGCGTATATCTATTCCCGCGAGAACCGGCGCCAGCTTGAGAAGGACCTGCCCGCCGGGGCCAACCTGCTCGAATTTCATGATGCCTTTATCGTCTCGGTCGATTATGCCAAAGCCACCGAGGTCAAAAACCTGCTGTTAGATACCGATTGGGATATCGTCGCCATCGATGAAGCCCACCAGGTGGCCAAGCCCCACCAGGTCAGCGCGGATCACACCATCAGCAAAGACCGCTGGGACCTGGCTGTAGAAATCTCGCATTCGGAGCGTATTCCCCACCTGCTGCTGCTGACGGCTACCCCCCACAACGGCTATACCGACGCCTTCGCCAGCCTGATCCGCCTGCTGGATGTGGGTGCGGTGACCGGCGCATCCCACGATCCCGACATTCACACCGAAATCGCCCGGCAGCACATTGTGCAACGGCGGCGGGTTGATGTGGAGGCGTGGTTGAGAGACGGACCCGCCTACAGGCCTTTTCCCACCCGCGACCAGGCTGAAAAGATCGTCCGACTCAGCGCCGAGGAGATGGAAGCGATCAAGGCGGTGGCCAATTACGGCAACCTGATCCTTGAAAATGCCCGGGTGGCCAGGAAGTTTATCCAGACCCTGGCCGGCTGGACGGTGCTGCACCTGCACAAGCGCGCCCTCTCCAGCCCGGAGGCGCTGCGCTGCTCGTTGGCCAACCGCAAGGACGCCCTGCTCAAACGCATGAGTGACCTGCTGGAGGAGGACCCCGGCTTATCGGCATCGGACGCCCGGGCTAATGTTCTGGATGAACAGGTCAGCGAGATCTACGACGAGGATGAGATCATCCGCCGCTCCGAAAAGGTCTCGCCGGGTTCCAAGGAGATGCTGCAAGCAGAGCTGGATATTTTGGACGATTTGATCGCTAAAGCCAAACGGGTCAGCCCCGCACGAGACAGCAAACTGTATGAGCTGACCAAAAACGTTCTGCCCGATATGCTGCGGGTCAAGACCAAGGTGATCATCTTTACCAAGTATATCGATACGAAAAATTATGTCGCCGAGCAGCTGGCCGCCAACCCGCGCTTCAGCGGGGTGGACGTGTTTGCCCTGGATGGCACCTTGAACGAAATCCAGCGCCGGGAGGTGTTCAGCGCCTTTGCGGACTCCCCCAAGGCGGTGCTGGTGGCCACGGATGCCATCAGCGAGGGCATCAACCTGCAGTACCTGGCCAGCCAGGTGATCCACTACGAGCTGCCCTGGAACCCCAACCGCCTGGAACAGCGCAACGGCCGCGTGGACCGCTTCGGGCAGCCGGAGCCAGAGGTCAAAATCCGCACGATGGTGCTGGATGAGACCCTGGATGCCACCATCCTCAAAGTGCTGGTGCAAAAATCCAACCAGATCCGCCAGGACTACGGCTTCTCACCGCCCTATTTTGGCGATGAGACCAGCGTGCTGGACCTGATCCGCGAGCATAACCTGGAGGTGCCCATCGGCGATACCCAGCTCGAGCTGTTTAGGAGCTTCGAACACCTGGACACCTCCCACGAGAACCCCTTTAGCGAGGAAATGATCGAGCGCATCCAGCGTGACTCCTTCTACGGCCAGACAGACATCTCCCTCGAGCTGGTCGACCAGCAAATCCAGGCCACCTACCGCACCATCGGCACACCGGAGGCCATCCAGTCCTTTGTGATCAGCGGGCTCAACCGCTACAACTGCCAGGTGACGCCTAAAACCGACGGCACGCTCAAAATCGCATTCCAGCACCCGGAGTTAAAGCTGCCCGGTTTGCCCGATGTGATCCCCTCGGCGACCTTCAACCCCGAACGCGGCCTGGAGGACCCTGGCACAGATGTGCTTGACCTGGGGCATCCCCTGGTCAGGCGCATGATCGACCTGATCAAGCTGGAAACCTTTGACCAGGCCGAGGATTCCTACGGGCGCAGCGCCGGCATGCTCACCCGGGATGTGAAAGAGACCACCGCCGTGCTGACCCTGCTGGTGCGCTTTGTAACAGATACCGAACCGATCCAGATCTTTGAAGATCTGGTGACCCTGGCCATCCCCGCCTACGGGGACCAGCCCCTGCCAGCTGAGGACACCGATCGGTTGGCAAAGCCTGATCCAGCCCCAGGGGCGCTGACGGAGGCTGAGCTGGGCGAGGTGCTGGGTGACGTCCTCCAGCGGGAGGACCTGGCCGACCTGATCGAGACGCGCATCCAGGAACGGCAGGCGGAAATTACCCGGGCGCGGGCGGCCTTCCGCCAGGGTCTGCAGCGCGACCTGACCTGGCTGGACCAAACCGAGCACATCAGCCTGGGATCGTGGGACATCCTGGCCGTCAATATCCTCTGGCCGGCATAGAAAAGACACACAGCGATGATCAAACCTACCAACATCCACACATCCGGCGGGGTTTTCACCCACCACTTCATTGAATCGATCCTGCAGGATCGGGTCGGGCATCCCGCCCTGAAAGCTGAGACCTTCACCCTGCCCAATTATGACCGCCTGACCGAAAAAGCACGGGAGGCGGGGATTGCTGAAACCTGGGAGGACCTGGTTGGGCGCTGGGATGCGGTCGAACGCGAGTTTGGGGCGCTGGATATCAGCGCGCTGCGCCGCAGGTGGCTGCTGCCGTTGTTCAAAGCCCTGGGCTTCAACCTCGAATTCAACAAGGGCGACCTGGTGCTGGAGGAGGATTACCGCTTCCCGATCAGCCACCTGGGCTGGGCGGGGACCTCGAATGTCACCGTGCCGATCCATACCCTGCTGTATACCGGCGAAAAGACCCTTGAGACCAAAGCTATGCCCGGACGGGGGATTAAGGCCATGGCGCCGCATGACATGCTCCAGCGATACCTGAACCTGAGCGGTGAACATCGCTGGGGGCTGCTGACGGACGGCGTGGCCTTGCGCTTGGAACGGGACTATTACCACACCTACACCCGCGGCTATACCCAGTTTGACCTGCAGGGCATTTTCAGCACCCGCGATTATGCCAGCTTCCGGGCGCTGTTCCGGCTGCTGCACGCCAGCCGCTTTATTGTCCCCGAAGGGCAGGACCAGGCGCCGATTGATGACCTGTATGAAGACGCGCTGGCCATGGGCGTGGCGGTGGGCAAGGACCTGCGCGAGAATGTGCAGAAGGCGATCGAAAGCCTGGGCAACGGCTTCCTGCGCAGCACGCCCGGGCTGCTCGAACAACTCCGCTCGCAGGATGATGGCGCCCAGGACCTGTACCACGAGATCCTGGTCACGATCTACCGGGTGCTGTTCCTGCTGTTTGCCGAACAGCGCGGCATGACCCCCGGGCGGGGATCGCTGTACATGGAGGAATTCAGCCTGACTGCCTTGCGGACCCTGGCGGAGCGCCCCCGGGGCGATGACCCCAACGCTGACCTGTGGGAGAAGCTCAAGACAACCTTCGCCATGCTGGAACATGGCGTGGACGAGCTGGGGATCTTCCCCTACAACGGCGCGCTGTTCAGCCTCAGGCGCACGCCGCTGCTGACCCCGGCTGATGATCAAGGCAGCCCCCGCTGCCGCAACGACGCCCTGCTGACGACTATCCGCCACCTGACGACGGTGGAAAAGGAGCGGGTACTGCAGCGCATCTCCTATGCCGACTTGTCGGTGGAGGAGATCGGCAGCATTTATGAATCTTTGCTGGAGATCACCCCCCGCATCACCATGGACGCCCTGACGGTGGATGACCGCCAGGTCCCCAGCAATACCTTCTTCCTCGACCTGCGCGGCCTGGGGCGCAAGACCAGCGGCTCTTACTACACCCCGCCATCCCTGGTGAACGAGCTGATCAAGTCTGCACTGGAACCGGTTATGGCTGACCGCCTGGGTACGGCAGTGCCCGGCTATGAGCTGGAAATGGTTGAGGTATTAAATGAAGCCGAACGCCAGCTGGCTGAAGCAGCCCTGCTGGGGATCAAGGTGGTGGACCCCGCCGCCGGCAGCGGCGCCTTTTTGATCGCGGCGGATAACCGCCTGGGTTTAGAGCTGGCGCGGGTGCGCTCGGGGAGCCTGTTCCCACCGGAAGACGTCATCCGCCATGCCCGGCGGGATGTGCTGGAAAACAGCATCCACGGGGTGGACCTCAACCCGATGGCGGTCGAGCTGTGCAAGGTGGGGTTGTGGATCAACGCCGCGGTCGAGGATGCCCCGCTCAACTTTTTAGACCACCACATCCAGTGCGGCAACTCCCTTGTGGGCGCCACGCCCGAGCTGGTGAAGGGTGGGGTGCCCAACGAGGCTTATAACCCGGTCACCGGGGATGATAAAGCCCTGGCTTCGGCGCTCAAACGTCAGAACCGGCAGGAACGGGATGGCCAGGCCAGCCTGGGCTTTACGGTGACGCTGATCAGGGATGAGCAAGCGCTTAAGGACTGGCTGCGGGCGCGTGACCTGGCCGGCAGCCAGCCCTCAGCGGCTGAAAAGGCCTTTACTAAGTTCCAAACCAGCCGAGAATACTGGGAAAAACGCCTGCCGTATGACCTGTGGACGGCAGCCTTCTTTGCGCCCATCCAAAAGGGTGAGCCGATCCCCACCACGCACCACGTGCGCCAGGCGCTGGACGACCCCGGCGCCGTGCCTGATGAGCTGCGGGCGCTGGCACGCGGGCTGGCAGGAAAGCACCGCTTCTTCCACTGGCACCTGGCCTTCCCCGAGGTGTTTGATCGGGACGGGGCGGGCGGCTTTGACGTCGTGCTGGGCAACCCGCCCTGGGAGCGGGTCAAGCTGCAGGAAAAGGAGTTCTATGCCGGCAAAGACGAGGCCATTGCAGATGCGCCCAATGCGGCAGCCCGCAAACGTTTGATCCGGCAGCTGGCGCAGACCAATACTGCGCTGTGGCAAGCTTACCAATTTGCCCTCCACCAGGCTGAAGCAGGGAGCAATTTCTATCACAATTCTGAGGTATATCCTTTAGCAGGCAGGGGGGATATCAACCTGTACCAGGTATTTGCCGAACTGGGCCGCCAACTGATCGCTGATAATGGGCGGGCCGGGATGATCGTGCCCACCGGTGTGGCCACCGATGATACCTGTAAGTATTTCTTCGCTGACCTGGTGGAACAGGACCAGATCGCCAGCCTGTACGATTTTGAAAACAGGAAAAAACTCTTTCCAGATGTTGACAGTCGGATGAAATTTTGTCTGTTGACTTTACGGGGAATGGATGAGAATGACGATCAACCTGGGGATTACGCTTTCTTCTTATTCACGCCGGATGATTTACAGGATGGTGAAAAGACCTTTACCCTATCTGCTGCGGACTTCAAACTGCTCAACCCCAACACACGCACTTGCCCCATCTTCCGCTCGCGAGCAGATGCCGAACTGACCCGTAAGCTCTATCAGCAAGCGCCGGTGTTGATCAACGAAGAAACAGGCGAGAATCCGTGGGGGGTGTCGTTTAGCACCATGTTTCATATGTCCAATGACTCGCACCTCTTCCGCACCAAGGAACAGATGGAAGCCATGGGTTTTGTACTGCAGGGGAATGTGTTTGTTAGAGGCGATGAAGTTTATTTACCCCTATATGAAGCCAAGATGTTCTGGCATTATGACCACCGCCATGGGACGTATGAGGGTGTCACCAGCCGGTCGGACACGCATTTGAACCCCATACCATCAAGAGATCCAAATTGTCTGGCATTACCGTGGTATTGGGTATCTTTTGATGATTGGAAAATAAAAGGAGGAGAAAAATTCTACCTAGTATTCAGAAATATAACTAATATCACTAATGAAAGATCAGCAATAGCGACAATTATTCCGCCAGCTGCAATAGGCCATAGTGCACCCATTATTAATTCAACACAAACAAAAGGTGTAAGCTTTTTAATAGCCAATTTATCATCATTTGTCTTTGATTATATTGTTAGGCAGAAAGTTGGAGGTACTAACTTTACATATCATTATTTTAAACAATTGCCAACAATTTCGCTTGAGAAATTAAATGAAAACTTATTAGATAAAGTTAAAAAATATGTTTTGCAATTGGTTTATACTTCGTATGATTTATTCCCGTATGCCGAATTACAATATAAAGGAACAAAGTCTGATAATAACCATTCATCTCTAAAAATTAAAACCAAGCTTTCATTACAAAACAGCTTTCCTGAGTATATTGAGCTTCTTCAAAGACTGTTTGATGATGAATTATCAGGAAATCTAATACCTCCATACGAATTTGATGCAACACTTCGGTATCAAATTATCTCAGAGCTAGATGCTGTTTTTGGCCATCTTTATAACCTCACCCGGGAGGAGTTCGCCTACATCCTGGACACCTTCCCCATCGTTCGGCGCAAGGATGAAGCCGAATACGGCGAATACCGTACCAAACGCGTTATCCTGGAGAAGTTCGACGCCCTGGCGGATGACCCCATCCTGGAAGGTGCGTGCATTCCGCTGGATGAGCGCGTCTCGGTGCTGAAAAAGCCGGCAAAAACCCAGGCGAAAAAGCCACTGCTAACACCTCCCCCTGCCCCGAAATCGGAAACCAAGCCCCAAGCCGCAGCTTCCGAACCTGGGGGAGCCGAGACACTCCAGCCTGACCTGCCCGAAGAACCTGCTGTTAAGGAGCCCCAGCCAGCCCTCATATCGGATTACACGTTGTATTACTGCCCCAAATGTGAAAAGCGCGTGCTGGGCTTTGATTTGGGAAACCACACCTGGGAAGTGCATCAAGGGGTGGATCCGGGGTATGAGGAGATGAAATAGAGAGAGAAATATCTTTCCACAGAAAATTATCGGATTTAGATAATTACAAGATAAATGAGGTGTGTCATGATGAAAATTGAAGCTGAGATTATGGATACTACAAAAATTAGTAGCAATTTTCCAAATCCACCTGAACAAGAAATAATCAGGGAAAGTTTCCTCGAAGCAATTAATGAGATGTTTGAACATCAAGACATTATTATCGTTGAAGGATCAAATGGGGTAGGAAAAACCACATTACTAGCTCAATTTGCAAAGAGATTTCCAGAAAATTCAATATCCTTGTTTATTACACCAGCCTCCAGATCTTCATATTCACCCGACTCAGTGCGAATTGATTTACTGAGCCAAATTTGGTGGCTGCGGAAAAAAAATGAATTGAACAATGAGCAAATCGAAACTTTAGATATTGCATCAACATTAAGCAGAGAATTAGCATTATTGCAGAGATCCGCTAAGTCACGTCACGAGGTTTATTATTTTGTAATTGATGGGGTGTGCGAAATTCCAGACAACGATTCGTCTTATAGAGAAATAATATTTAACTTAATTCCATTTGGACATAATAATGAATTTAAGATTTTACTTTCAGGGGATTCATTAAAAATCCCACATCAACAACTTGATTTTTTGAATCATAAAACATTTCAGATGGCCCCCTTCACATTTGATGAAACATTTAAAAATTTAGAGGATTTAGGTTTCTCTCGAGAAGATGTTCTTGAAATTTATAAAGTTTTTAAAAAGCCTGGTGAGCTAGCCATCATCAGACGATCTATTCATGCAGGTGAGTCATGTCATGATTTTATGGAAAAGCTACCCGAAAAATTAGCAATTTTATTAGATTTTGAGTGGAGAAATATAGATTTAAAAAACGATGTGTTAGCAAAGGCTTTAGCTGTTATTGCATATTCAACATTAGATATCACATTGGATGATTTAAGTGGAATTTTGGATGTATCCAAAGAAGATTTGCTTGAGTTATTGTCTCAAATTCAATTATTAAAATTTAGCAAATCAGAAAAATTGATCTATGTCAGTGATGAACAATCAGAAATTGCAAAATCCAAACTCTATGCGTATAGATCTGAAGTTGAAAATAAAATTATTGAATTTCTGAAAATGTCCGATAATCCTTATGCACCAATCAACCTTTCTGCTTTTTATGGAAACACAAACAAACACGACGAATTAATTCAATATTTAACCCCTGACATTTTAGTAAAAATTTTGAAATCATACCATTCTCTTATTCCACTAGTTGAAACCACAATGCAATGTGTAACTTCTGCGCTAAAGATTGAACGAGACACCGACTTGATTGATTTCAGTTTGCAGACAGCTATTATTAGGGAATTGCTTGATACTAACACTTGGGAATCAGAAATCAGTGCTTTATGCTCTTTAAGTGAAGTTGAATTGGTTTTCGGATTAGTGGAACGCGCCAACACAAAAGAAGATCAATTGTTGTTATTATCAATACTGGCGAACGCAAAAGTAAAATATCAATTAGATATTCAAGACTTAGATGAAAGAATACTTGCCATCTTCAAACAAATTGATCAAAGCAAACTAGGGGATAAAGCTATTGATATTGCTTCAAATTTGGTTAATTTTCTACCGGAGTTAGCATTTGAAATGGTTGAAAACAGCATTAATCTTGGATCTGGGGAAAAGGATTTGGATTGGGCATACACAAAATTGTCCTTAAAAGCAATTACAAAAACAATCCAGAAGAATCCTTCTTATGGTATCTTAGAGGATATTGCAGAAAGGGTCAAAGATCCTAAAGCTAAAAGTTTTATAAAAACCGGATCATTAATTTTTACAAGTTATCCCGCCAAGACAATAATTGCAGAAGCTAATAAATTTGAACGTTCAAGTGACAAATTTGATTTATTAACAATATGGGCAATAAGAAATCGTGATGCTGATGGGGTTGGCGAGGTTATTGAATTAGCTTTGCAAATAGTTATAAACTCATCAAAGGTTTCACCAAATGCCAGAGACTTTCGACAAGTATCAACTCCCCTTCCTTATATATCAGATCTTGAATTAAGAAAAAAACTAATCAAAATAATTGATGCGCAAAAAAACACAATTGAAAGATTAGGTCCTATTGAAGACTATGTAAGACTTCTAATCATATTAGCCATTGCAGAGAAAGGTATCAATGATGAAGCGTGTTTGAACAGATTCTTTGAAGCTTATGTATATGTGGATGAAATTGAAGATATCAGTACAAAATGCTCATGCCTAGCAAGAATTATTAGTGGATTATTAGCAGTAGACCCTAGCAAGTGTTTTGATGAAGAACATAAGCTGCACACCGCTCTTAATGATGATTTTGAAGAACTCATCAATGATGTATTAAATAAATCCGCAGATCAGTATATAGTAACTAAAAGTATTTTAAGGGCCTTATCCAAGAGTAAAACAGAATTTGCTTTTGATATAGCAAGCAAATTGAATGGAGAAGACAGAAGAAATCAAGCTTATTTCGATATTGTTAAGAATATTTTAGATGTTCCTGATGAAAAATTAGATTTCACTTTAATCAAATCAGGGTATGAAAAAATATTTAGGAAAAGCAATCAGGATGATTTGTTACTCCAAATTCTCACAAGAATAAATTCTGTTGGCAATACAGAAACCCTAAACAATGACATAATTGTATTTTTTGTAAATGAAGTTTTTGGTATCTTAGATGCTTCTAGTCGATGTAACGCCATATGTGTATGTCTGGATTTTATAGATGATTTAAGAGTTTTAAGTAATGAGGAAAAGAATCAAAACTTGATCGCTAAATTAAGAAGCTCTTGGGATGAAATTGATGTTGAGTGGGTTAAAATTAATACAGGATTCAAAATTATTGAAGCTTTATCAAGCAACAGAGAATTGTCGCACGAATTCCTAAAGATGACTGAGAATTATCGTAATAACATCTTGTTTGATACAAGTGATAATGCTGAAACATACTTAGCATGCGTTAGACTTTGCCTGCGTTCATATGGTGGACTTCTATATAATAATAATGACTTAGAAAATGACTTTCTACTTATTAAAGATGCTATCGAAAAAATTCAATCAAGAACAGAAAGAATTGGTTTATTAACTGTATTAGCATTAAAACTAAAAACCAATGGTAGAGAAAACGAATTTTTCCACATTGTTAATGACGAAATAAAACCCTTAATAAGATCTTTCCCGAGAGAAGATTATATTGCTTGGGAATCCGCATTCATTGAGGCGTTACCAGCATTATATATACATCATCCAATTTCAGCGCTTGAACAAATTAGAGAAATAAAGTCGGAAGAGGATAAAGATAGAGCCTATCTATCAATTTGCTCATATATATTAACAAAGAGTATAAATGAACCTTTTTATGACCCAGCAAGCTCAAGAGGGAATAAATTATCTTATGAAGAAATATTAGATCTACTAAATCTAATGGATAATATTGATAAGGACTCAAATATCTTCTATTTGATTTCCGAAATTGTTGATAGTTTGATCGAATTCAAAAGTAATTTTAATAAAAATGAAAAAGCAGAAATTGTAAGACGGCTCGAAGAAATCACCCAAACCAAATTTCCTAATAAAAAATTTATAAAACATGAAGGTTACCGTTTAACAGCTTTGGCAAAAATATATGAACTAAAAAATGTAAATATGCCAGATTGGAATGACCTGATAAAAAGAGCAGAATCAATAAATTTGGCAGATCAAGTTTTTATTCTGGCCTATATAGCAGATTGTCTTCCAAATAAGCAAAGAGAATTAAAAGAGGAAATAATATCCAAAGCAGAAAAACTCATCCCAGAAATACCTTCTTTATTTGACCAAATCAATCGATATGAAATGTTATCTTCCATATTGATTGAAGATCAGCAGGTGTCAAAAAGATTAATCAAAACTGCAATGGAGCTTTTGACTGTAAACGATGAGCCTAACATGTTATCAGCTCAGAGGAGATTCATCGATTTAGCTTACAAAATCGACGATAAGTTTGCTGCTTCTTTAGCATCCATCTCAGACTATGACCCTGCAAGATCAATTATTAAACATAACCTTGAAAAAAGAGTTGATATTCATAAATTAAGAAAATCTATATTATCAACGGATAAAACTGCACAAGAGAATATGAATTTTCCACCTGATACATATCCGTCTGTCGCCTGGATGATGCTTGGTTCGTTAAATGCAGGCAGGATTCCTACACAAAGACTTGAAGAAATAAGAAATTTTGCTGTAGAGGGTTCAAACCTCACATTAACAGAAGCTTATCCCATTTATGCATGGTTAATACAAAATTGTGTAATACGATATCAGGATAAACCTCAAGCAAACGACTTTATAAGGCCTCTATTTCTTGCTACATTAAAAGGATGTAACCTAATAATTAATATTGTGAAGAAATCTTCTTCGCAAATTCAAAAAGCTAGATCCTACTCCCCTTACGAATCAGAGAAAAGTGTTTTGATTGCAGATATGGACTTTGAAGAAGCCCAAAATAGGCTAAAAGGGTGGTTAATTTCAAACTTGAAGAGTGAACTCTTTATTGCTGATGGATACTTCCATAAAGAGGATTTATGGATTTTACAAGAGATACTTAGCATCAACCCAAAATGTAAAGTATATATTTTGACAAGTCAAAAAATTAACAATAAATTCATCGATATTCAACAAGAATTTTTTGACTACTGGAAGTTTCATGTTTCTCATAGCGCTCCACCACCAACAGAAGTGGTTTTAGCATCCTTAGAAACCACTCAAGTTTCACCAATACATGAAAGATGGTGGATCTCAGAAAACTCTGGTTTAAGGATAGGCAATTCATCGCATAGCTTGGGAAAAAGTAGGGTATCAGAAATTAATGATTTATCGCCAGATGAAGCTGAACAAAGAAAAGAACAAATAAAAAGATTCTCAGTCTTTAGAGAACGAGAATTTAAAGGGCAAAGAATCAATTACCAATCTTTTACACTCTAAGTATTCTTATGTTGGTTATGAACAAAGCTCTTAATACATAGCTATGATTTACCCATATTTAGGACTTAGAATTGGATAATATCTTATAAAGTGGTGTAAAAAGCTTGACGAAATAGTCATCTTGTGCTTCCATAAAGGTGTCAAAACCAAAAAAAGGAGGCACAAAGATGACTGACAATATTATGACATTGATAGATGAACTTCGCAAGTCTGGATTGCATGAAGACCTGGAATTTTGTAAAAAGGCAGCGGAATATTTAGCACAGCAAGCCATAGAACTCGAAGCTGAGGAGGTGATTGGCGCAAAGAAATATGAGCGGAGTGAGACTCGCACAAACCAGCGGAATGGAACGCGGAAACGGACCTTAGAAACGCGAGTAGGAGAAATCGAGCTGGAGATACCAAAGTTGCGAAAAGGCACCTACTTTCCAAGCATATTAGAGCGAAGAAACATGATCGAGGATGCCTTATTAACCGTGGTCCAAGAAGCTTATGTGCAAGGGATTGCTACTCGCAAAATGGAAAAGCTATTCAAGGCTTTAGGCCTGCCCGGGATAGACAAAAGCAAAGTCTCACGGATCTGCAAAGAACTAAATGAGATGGTGCAACAATTTCGGGAGCGGCCATTACAAGCATGTTATCCCTACATCTGGCTGGATGCCATTGCGTTGAAGGTCAGAGAGAATCATCGGGTGGTGAACCTGTCAATGGCGATTGCCATCGGTGTGGATCGGCAAGGAGAACGCCATATTGTGGGTTTTGAGCTCGGTGCAGGCGAATCTGAGGCATTTTGGCTTGATTTTCTGCGAAGCATCAAGAGAAGAGGTCTTGAAGAAGCCAAGTTAGTGACCAGTGATGCTCACAGTGGTTTGGTCTCGGCACTAACCCAGGCTCTTTCAGGAGCAGCGTGGCAGCGTTGTACAGTGCACTTCATGCGGAATGTCTTATCTCAGATTTCCCATAAAGATAAAAAGCGAATTGCTGATGCGCTCAAGCTCATCTTTGAACAACCGGATCATCAGAATGCATTGAGCTACTTAGAGGAAATAGCAGCAAGAATGCAAAACCGCTGGCCAAAGGCTGCAGAAATGCTCCTGGAAGCAAAAGAAGACATCCTGGTCTATAAGACCTTTCCAGAAGAGCATCATCGGTCGATACACTCTGTCAATCCGCTTGAACGGCTAAACCGGGAAATACGGCGCAGAACTCGGGTCGTAGGTGTTTTCCCTGATCGTTCGTCCGTCTACAGATTGGTTGGAACCCTATTAGTGAACACGGATGAGGATTGGCGAGCTGGGAGAAGCTACATGGGAAAGGAAGGTGTTGAAAAGATTTTTAAAAGATCCCTTGAAAGGAAAAACAAAGAATTTATTCTTGATGATGCGTTGATTAGCCTGGAAGCACAAAACGCAATTTACACCACTTGACAAGACACTAACTAAGCAGGCGGTAAGACAATGGTTTAAGTTGGTTTGAATTCTTCAGCTTTGTTTCCAATTTTTTCAGCCACCTGAGTTTATCATGCATCCTATTTTTTACCATTTTTACGGGTAAAATCGCTAATTTCAGGACACTAGCCGGTGCCAATATCCTGGTAGGAATAGGGAACAACAAAAATCGTCACTTTCATTAAATTGCCCATTCCGGATGATGAGAAACTTTAGGTCAAACAAGAAGGAAGTAGGGGCAGACCTCCGTGTCTGCCCAGGGCAACCACAGAGGGTTTCTCAAATTTACGATTGGTCAAGCGATTACAGCACGGGAAGGCACAGATCTGACGATCGTTGCCAACGGGATGATGGTGGCTGCCAGTTTAGATGCAGCCCAAACCCTGTCTGAAGAGGGTATTGATGCCCGGGTGATTGACCTGCACACTTTGCGGCCAATGGATAAGGCGACCATCATCAAAGCCGCCAGGGAAACGGGCGCGATTGTGACCGCTGAGGAACATTTGCTGCATGGTGGGATGGGGGCTAATGTTGCGCGGATTGTTGCCGAGTCAACCCCTGTTCCGATGCGTTTTGTGGGGCTGGCTGATACCTATGTCGAATCAGGTGACCCGGATGATTTATTGTTGAAATACCACCTGACTGCGCATGATATCGAGGAAAAAGCCAGGGAAGTGCTGGCTGCAAAAAGGCAGGCGATATGATTTACCAGGAATTGGCAAAATTAGACGCGGAAGGCCGCCCGATCCGTGTGGGCGTCAGCGGTGCGGGATGGATCGGGACCGGTTTTGTGCAGCAATGCAGCCATGTTAAAGGGATGGAAGTGACCGTACTGGCTGACGCTGACCTCAAGTTGGCGCGGGAGACTTTTATTCACAGCGGCGTTCGCCCAGAGGACATCATCGAAGCCCATATACCTGGCCGAGCAATGGATGTGCTGCGTGCAGGCAAGAAGGTGATCACTGGCTCCTATCAACTGGCGGCGCAATTGGAAGATGTGGACATCGTCGCAGATATCACCCCCTCGCCGGCGATTGGGGCTGAAACCGCCTTGAGCTGCATCGCGCATGGGAAAGATGTGGTGATGGTCAATATTGAGGCGGACGTGACTGTAGGGGCAATATTGAAAAGAAAGGCAGCCCAAGCCGGCATCCTGTATACTGTCTCCTCCGGGGACGAACCAGGCTGCTTGATGGGATTGTATGACTTCGTCATGACGCTTGGGTTTGAACCGATTGTGATCGGAAAGGGGAAAAACAACCCGCTGGACCCATCCGCCAACCCGGATATGGTCATGGAATCTGCAAGAAAAGCAAACAAAGACCTCTACCAAGTTGCATCCTATGTCGATGGGACAAAGACCATGTTTGAAATGACCTGTGCGGCAAATGCTGTCGGTGCGCGTCCCATCCAGCGTGGGATGATCGGCCCACAAGCGGACCAAGATACTGTGTCTCAGATCTTTGCGTTGGAAGAAGATGGCGGATTGACCAAGCAAGCCAACAGCGTTGATTTTGTCCAGGGATCAGCCATGTCGGGCGGTGTGTTCGTCGTCACGAGGGTTAGTGATGAACGGATCCGGGCGGATCTCGAATATCTGAAAGTGGGCCATGGTAAATATTTTACGTTTTTCCGCCCATACCACTTATGGTTTATCGAAGCGCCAATCTCTGTGGCTTAAGCTTATCTTCATCGAGAGGTTACCCTGGTGTCGCAAGATCGACCTACAGTCGATGTAATGACGATCGCTAAACGAGATTTAGAAGCCGGTGAGGTCCTGGATGATTTTGGCGGATACACCTTTCACGGTGTGATGGACCGTTTTGAAGCGGCACGTGCTGAGAATGCCCTCCCTGTTGGGTTGGCGCCAGGGGCAAAATTATCTGTGCCTAAAAAGATCGGTGATATGATTACATGGGATGATGTGATGCTGGATGAGACCCAGACTGTGGTCAAACTAAAGACGTGAACAAGACCAACTATTAAATATTTCATGAGGAGGCTTAGATGAAAATTGGTGTTTTTACACCACCTTATCAAGATAAACCCATTGATGAGGCATTAGATTTACTAAAAAAATTGGGTGCTTCCGCTGCCGAAATTGGTACCGGCGGGTATCCCGGCAGCCAACATTGCCCGATTGATGAACTGCTTGACCGTGAGGATGACCGGAAAGCCTACCTTGAAAAGTTCTCAGCGCGAGAGATGATCATCAGCGCTTTTTCATGCCATTATGAACCGCTGTCGCCGGATGCGGTCCTCGCCATGGAATCGGATGAAATCTTCAAAAAGACGGTCAGACTGGCGCAAATGATGGACGTGCCGGTTGTGAATGTCCTTTCAGGTTTACCTGCTGGTGCCCCGGGTGATCGGATGCCCAACTGGGTGACCTGCCCCTGGCCGCCGCATTTTTTAGAGATCATCAACTATCAATGGGAAGAGGTCGGCATCCCTTACTGGAAGCAGGCGGAAGCATTTGCACGCGATCATGGCGTGAAAATCGGAATCGAGATGCATCCTGGTATGTTGATCTACAATGTGGAAACCTTGTTGCGCATGCGTGCGGAAACAGGGCCCAATCTCGGCGCGAATTTTGACCCAAGCCACCTGTTTTGGAACGGCGTTGATCCAGTTGCTGCAATTCGTAAGTTAGGGGATGTGATTTTCCATGTGCATGGGAAAGATTCCTATATTGACCACTTGAATGTTGCCGTCAACGGTTGCAATGACCATAAACCTTACCACCGGATCCCGGATCGAGCCTGGACCTTCCGCTCCATTGGGTATGGGCATGACACCAAGGTTTGGAAGGATATTGTCAGTGCCCTGCGGATGGTCGGCTATGACTATGTGATTTCCATTGAACACGAAGATGCGCTGATGTCTTTCGATGAAGGGATTTCGAAGGCGATTGCGCTGCTGCGGGAAGCGGTTACCTTTGAACAACCCGGAGAAATGTTCTGGGCTTAGACTAATTCGCCTCTGCGTCTACTGATTTTCAGGCGGTTGCGAGAAGAACCTGCAAGCGCCGACAGACGACAGATTAATCGCCCTCTCGGGCACTTGTGACCGGACGGTCATCGTCCAGCAAGCGGCCAGGGAGGGCTTTCTTGTTGCGATATTTCAGGTAAGTGGGTGTTTAAGTGTTGATGAAAGACACAAGGACGTCTTTCTAGGTTAGCCCTGAAAATGATGGTCGATCTTGTGCCAAAACTTGATATTTATGCTTAGAAGATACGGTCACCGGTTTTATCGATAAACCAACCTGCCTTCGATCTTTTCAGTGAAGTTCTGATGCTCACGTAGATATTCTAGCAGCAAGTCTTGGACGCACGTTGCCACTACACGGCTGCGACCTGACTGTCTTAGCTCTTCCAGCGTCACGTTAAGATTCGCTTCACAGTTGCTGGCGTGATACCCTTGTAGCCCAATGGTGTAAAGTTGGTCTTGACGAACGGGTTGACCATCGATTGATAAGCTTTCTAATTGATGGGATGTGTTGTTGTACACAGCCCTGACCCCGTGATTGACCTGGTAACATTCACCGCGCCGAGAGCGATTTTCTGGCCGCATCCAGTGGCTGAACATCCGCCAAAGGATTGCGCCGGTCACGCTGAAACGGGTCAGTGAATCGGTAAAGGGAAAGCAGGCCAAGAAATCACCCAGGGTGATCAGAGGTCCCAGGGAAGGCACACGGATTGAACCGGAACCAAGCAGCATCACATCAATTTCACCCCATTCTGCCATGGCATCAGCAAACAGGTTGCCGAGGGTGGTTTCCTCCGTGCGGGTTGGGTGGGTGAGTTCTGCGGAGAGTTTGCACACGATGCTGTTGTACTTGGTATCAACGACTTCGCGATAGGAATCGATATATTTCTGAAGGTCTTGATCAGGTTTGATCGTGTTACCGGTGATAGGCATCAGTTTCCAGTCATAATCGACAATGCTGTTGGTGTCGTCGTCAACCACAATGTCAAAACGGCCGATTTGTTTGGTGCCCTCGCCGGCCTGGGTGACGAGCACGCCATTGATCTCGGCCGGCTGCTCCAGAATGGTATGGGAGTGACCACCAATGATCATATCGACACCCCAATCCGGGTCTAATAAAGCGGCCAGTTCACAGTCAGCGTCAAAACCAATGTGGGTTAGCAAGATCGTCAGATCGATGTCATCATGTTTGTAGGCATTGGTAATCTTGCCTACCTCGTTTGCAGCCTCTTCAAGGGTGATAAAACTGCTGATATCTCGGTCGGCTTTGATGGTATCAAGTACCATTTCCGTGATGATGCCGATAAAAAGAATCTTAAAATCTGCCATCTCGATGATATGGTAAGGCTGCAACAAGCGTTTGTTGTGTTGGGTGATGTAAAGGTTGGCGTTGACAATGGGGAAGTTAGCTACCTTTTCCAGAAAGAGCAAATGGGAAAGGCCGTAATCAAACTCATGATTGCCAAGGGTAACAACATCGGGTGACAGGTAATTCATAATAGACATGGTTGAGATGCCCTTGTATTCTGTGTCGATGATCGATCCCTGGACCATGTCTCCGGCGATGACATAGAGCACGTTTTCTTCTTCCTGGCGGACCTGGTTAATATACCCGGAAAGCAGTGAAAGGCCGCCAATCAGGTCGCCCTTTTCACCGCAGACTTCCGCAATAAAATTCCCGTGCATGTCATTGGAGTGTAGTATCGTGAATTTTCTTGTATCCATGTTTTCAATGCTCCTGTTTTGTGTCGGCGTGGCTTAGAAAATCTTTAATTTTTGGGATTCGTTTAATCCAATGAATCATCGGATTTATCAAATTTTTTTCCCAGTTAGCGATCATCAGTGAAGGTCTGCAGTTAAAATAAATCAAGATCAGGTTGGCTCTTCCTTCAAGATGCCTGCAGGGATTTTAGATTCCTGGCGTCACTTCCAGGTTTCCAGGATTTGTTCGATCTGGCCCCATACCATTTTCCGAGCGTCAAAGCGCTCATTGCCTTGGGCTAGCAAATCGTCGTATTGGGTCTCGGAATGCCGAATGTGGGCGGTCACAGCCAGGGTGATGGCTGCTTCGTCCAAGGCTTTGGCGCTGGCCGAGCGTCCAACCCGGCCGCTGAATTTCTCACAGGCATGTTCGGCAATGGTTTGTTCTCGCCCTGGGGGGCAGTGTGGGTATAGTTCCCGTACGCGCTCAGCGAATTGCGCCAGGTAAGCCTGGTCAAGCCATTCGCGCCGCTCCGCATCACGTTCACGGCGGAGGGCTCGCAGGTCAGCATCAGCCAGGCAATCCTCTTCTGCTTGTGCCAGCGCAGCTTGTTCAACCAGGATCCCCTGGCGTTCATAACGCTTGCGCGAACGGCTCCATTGGAGGACAATTGCTTTTAGTTTTGAGTACTTACCGGCACGGCGGGTCAGGGCGGCATCGCCCGAGGGCAGAAATTCGAGGTGATCCAGGTCGGCACAGCTCAGGCAGACCGGGCCCTGATTTTCAACCAGGGTGATCCAGGCATGGCGGCCGAGATTTTCGCCGCACTCGCTGCAGGTGGCTTCTTTACCAGCAATGAACACTTTAATATCCATGGTTTAACCTCCATTAGCTGTGTAAAGCGATTTGATTCAACAGTAAGTTTAGCATGGTCGCTTGTGGTTTTTCGTGATAATTCTGTGCAGATTCTTTAACAATGCTAGCGGAAGTCCTGATCTATTTGTTTGTTTCTGATGATCAAATTCTTGTCACACAATATAAGGGCTTCACTCATTTGTCAGAAAGCCTGCCCCATCGTAAGTGGCTGGCACCAACTACTGGCAAAACCTGTGCTGGGTGATTATTGACGCTCAACCACACCAGTGAACCGGCGAAGATGTCGCCTGTGTCTTGTGCTGGAACGATCAAAACACCATCGCCATGCGGCGACCATAAGGCTGACTCTATTAGATATCCATCGTGGCGAATCTTGTTGCGCTCATGACCATCCAAGCGGGTGCTGATCAGATTAAAGGCTTGCGGCGGCTGGGAAAAATCATTGGATGCACCCATGAACACCAATAAACGATTGTCGCTGGTTATGAAGGGATGGTCATAATAATAATACCAGCGTGCCGGCTCAAATTCGGCGATCATCGTACAGCGCATTTCCTGCAGGTCGCAACGCATCAATGACTTTTCGCTGCCAACCAAGGCGTTTGCCAGGTAGAGATGAGTCATGGCTGGAGACCAGGTAAAGGTGACCTGGGCGCTGGCTCCGATTGAATACAGCGGTCCGTCCAGTTGCAGCACGCCCAAACTGCGCTGGTAGGGGGTTTCAATGGGGTAGGGGTACTGGGTGACCAGTAAATATTTTCCATCTGGAGACCAAGACCGCACGCTTTCCAACAGGTTTGGCTCGCTGGCGTTGATTGATTGTGACCAGATCAGGTGTACCTGGTTGCTCCTTAAATCGAATACCTGTACACCGTTTTCGATAAAGGCGATTTGCTTTTCATCTGGAGACCAGTGTGGTGTGCGGATCGCCTTGGTGATGTGGTCAGGATCGTTGAGACGAGCCAGACCATCGGAGATGGGCGATAAAGGGGTACCGGCGCGCAGGATCTGGTGCTCGCTGCCATCAGAATTGGCGATGACCAAGGTGTTATTCGTGATATAGGCCAACATCCCGCTTGAGGGTGAGATATCAAAGGCATCGATGGGTGTGCTTTCGTGGGTGACCTGGTGTTGGGTTTGGGTGTCGTTCCTCAGGCGCCAAATCTGCCCATTTTGCAGATAGTATAGGTCTGCAGGAAATAAAAGCGTTTCTTGTGTTGGATCAGAATGAGAATTGTTCATATTGGTTTGTGACTCATTTTGTTGATTGGGGATATTTTGGATGAGCGTACAAGCAGACAGGACATGAGAAAGTATGAAGAAGGGGAAGAGGAAGCGTTTGAATCGGGTAAAAAGGGGCATGATTTCGTGTCAGCAAAGAATTGTGATAAACTCCGCCTTTAATAGGGTAAGCCGATGCGGATAAGGAGATCAGAAATGATTTTGATGATTATAACAGTGAATGTGGTGTTTCATTTATTACGTTTGATCAAAATCATGATTGAGGGGATGTCTTCCATCATCATTTCTCTGACAGCTAGCTTTTTGAGCTTTTTGGTGAAGATATTTTCTGTTTGCTGTGGATGTGATATAGTTGTGTTTATGTAAGAAAATCAAGGCTCTCTCTCCGGACAGTGAAAGAAGACGCTTAATTTTTGGATATTTTTGTTGAAAGTGTGTCGTTATGCAGGTGTTTTTAGAATACTTACCCCTGATCATTTATGCCCTGTTTTTTGGTGGTTTAAAATTCAGTGAGCGCATGGTCATTTCCCGGCCAGGCACCAGGATCCGTAAAAGCTGGGGGGATTGGACGGCCTGGCTGATCTTGGTGCCGTTGTGGTTGGCTTTTATCGGGCCTGTGTTGGAATTTGAGATCTTGAATCGTCGTCCGCTCCTGTGGGAGATGATCCTGGGTGGTGTGTTGTTTTTTACTTCAGGGTTATTTTCGATTAAGGGGTATCTTGATTTGCAGCGCGGGTTCACCCAGGCGGTAGAGGTTGAGGGCACCAGCCTGGTGGTCACCGGGTTGTATCATACGCTAAGGCACCCGATCTCGCTGGGGAATATCTTGTTTTGTGTATCCTGCCCGTTGTTTTTAGGCGCTGGGCCATCCTGGATCCCGGCTTTGATTGGGATTTTTATGGTCATGTTCCGCATTTCGGTTGAGGAGAGTTTTATGCAGCAGCATATTCCCGATTATGCGGAGTACAAAGCGCGCACCTGGGCATTGATCCCGTTTATCTATTGAGTGGGGGTTTGTTGTTGCTTTCGCTGAAATTGGCTGGAAAAATCTAAAGCGACCTTTTCTCCTTAGACCCCCGGGGTTTTGAGAAGCTGTGTTACGCGGTAAACGAATCAGGCAAACCCCGGGGGTCTTTGTTTTGTTTTGATCTCAAGATTGAATTGCATTGTCAAAAAAATCTTCTATCTTTAGACCCCCGGGGTTTTGAGAAGCTGTGTTGCGTGGTAAACAAATCAGGTAAACCCCGGGGTTTTGTTTTGTTTTGATAATAGCAATGATTTGTATTTTCAAATTAATATTTCATCCTTAGACCCCCGGGGTTTTAAGAATCTGTTTTGCGTGCCAATTGAAACCGTCGAGTAGTTATCTATCGATTGCCAAAACCAAACTTTGAATGATCGCCAACCGAGCCTGCGCGGTTTCTGTCACCATCTTCAGTGTTGCCTCATCCCTGGTGAAGCGGGCAGTTTCCGTGGGTGCTTCTCGGTAGTACGTTGCGAGTTTTTCCAAGAGTTCACCCATGTTTGCAGGGATGGATGCAGCACCTGACCCTAAGGAGGACGCCAAACGCTGCCAATCCGCCAAGCTCCTCCCTGCTTTGTTTTTGAAACCACCTTTGGCCATTGGGCGAACAAATACGGGAAGCTTTTGGAACTCTGCCTCGGTCTCCTCGAGGATTTGTAATAACTTTGTGACCAAAGTTCGTGTGGTCTCATTGCTGTTGATTTCTCGATCGTTCATTTCAGGCAGGGTGACATCACTGGCTTTCAGGAATCCGACCCTTTCCAGAACTTCGTAACCATTGATAACCTGTCCGTGAAACTCTTCTGCGAGACAGGTTGCGAGGTACACTGCAGCTGCAGCAGCATGTTCCGGAGGCATCAAACCCTGGTAATCGGCATGGAGCGAGAGATTAAGAAATTCGCTTTCGGTGAGTCCTAATTGTGGTGCCAAGCCCCCAGCCACAGAGCGTATCCCTGGCGTATCCACCATGCCGGGTCCGAAAGGGATCACTCGTACGCCAGTCCCCTCCAACTCCAACGCCAGGGATTGTGAAAACCCGGTGATAGCTTGCTTGCTGGCAATATATGCTGAAAGTCCCGGCATTGCATCGGTTGAAATCATGTTAAGGATTAAGCCCTGGTTTTTTCTTAGCAAATCTGGCAAACACGCCCGACTGGTCAGAAATGTCCCTCTCAGGTTGACCGCCATGGTGCGGTCCCAGATCTCTGTAGACATATCTTTAACGTTGACCTGATGAATGAAAATCGCGTTATTGACCAAAATATCTACGGCGCCATAGGCTTGGTGTGTCTGTTCAAGGAGTTGAGTAACTGAATCCAGGTCGCTGACATCCGTTTGGATGAAGAGTGCCGTTCCGCCTTCTCGCCGGATGGCTTCTTCGGCAGTTTTTCCTTCAGCGGAGAGCTCCGCTAGGACAACTTTAGCACCTAATAAAGCAAAAGCCCGTGAAGTATGAAAACCAATCCCGCGACCTGCACCAGTGACTATCACGATCTGGTTTAAAAAGACTTGAGGGTCAAGTTGCATATCTTTTGTCAACATGTTGAAAAGATCAATTGGCATACCTTCTCCTTGATAAGGTTATTCGGTTTACTTACATTACAGAATTGAGCAATAAAATTGTTTTCAAAGAACGGCATTATTCTATAGCTAAAACCCGCAGCAGGAGCTGACGTTGATGCCCTCTTTGACGGTGTTCAGCCAAATAGATACCCTGCCAGGTGCCAAGACTCAATTGGCCATCGTCGATCGGGATGGTGAGGTTGGTGGGTGTAATTAAGGCGCGCATGTGGGCGGGGGAATCATCACTGCCTTCAATGGTGTGTTCGTACCAATTTTCACCTTCGGGAGCAATCCGTTCGAGATATGCCTCCAAATCTCGGCGTGCCGTCGAATCATAACATTCATTGATCACCAATGACGCGCTGCAGTGCTGGATAAACAAATATGCCAAGCCTTCCTTCACCCCCCATGTCTGGATGTGGTGTTTGATTTGACTGGTGAGTTCGTAGAGCCCACGGCCGTTGGTGTTGATGATCAGGTTATGTTTATACAGGTGCATCGATAAAACCTCTCTTTTTGGGGGATATTATACCTTTACTTGCTTTTCCTCATTAATCTAATGAGTGGAAGAAGCTGGATAATTCTGTGGATTGTCGAGACAAAGCATGCACCCCAAGACAAGGTTTCCATCGTGGTTGGGATACGCTATAATTAATAAGAAACAGTCATTAAACAGACATCGGAGGAGAACATGCGGAAATTCGGGAACTTTATTTTTGGTGCTTTTTTGGGGGGATTGGTTGGAAGCAGCCTGGCACTATTATTTGCCCCAACAGCAGGCGATAATGCCCGTCAGGAGATTGTGGATTACTTCACGCATATCAAAGAGGAAGTAAACCGCGCGGCAGATGATAAACGTGCTGAGCTGGTTGCACAACTGGATGCATTACGGTCTGGCAAGTAATCGTCAACGAGCGCAAACCAAAGACAAACAAAACTCGATTTAAATCAACACGCCCTTCAATCACAGAAGGGCGTCTTTTGATTATTGGACTAGAAGCCCTTTCGAGATTAGGGATATGGGTTTGTGCCTGGGTCACTGGGCGGTGGGTAACCCGGGTCAGTCGGCGTTGGTGTGGGTTGAGGTGGCGTGGTTATCTGCGTACCAGGGGTCGGTATCGGCGTTGGCTGGTTGGATGACGGCTGTTGAGATTCGGTGGTGCTGGCTTGGGTCACTCCCGGCATGAAGCTGATATCATCGACGTATTTGATGCCCATCTGGCATGCGCCGGGTTCAAGGTTTTGAATGACATTCTCCCAGATCAAGGGCCGGCGGCTGGCATTCGTCCGTTCGATGGCATCAGACAGGCAACCTGGTCCGGCGTTATAGTTGACAAGGGTAAATTTCCATAGGTCTTCGTAAAAGCTCGCCTCGCCAGCTTGACGGCGGGTGGTGTTATAGATGATCTGACCAACCTGTTCGCAGTTGGCTAATAAGCTGCGGGCGAAAATGCTGATGCTGAAGTTTGCTTGACGAAGGTCAATCCCCAGAGGACAATCAGGGCAGGCGGCACTGACGTTTTGAACCAAAGCCCCACGCAGCATTTCTTGTTCGCTGATACCCAGGTTGCCGAAACCTCGCTGGCAGACGGTGGTATCAAGCACGAGTGGGCAAAACTGGGTGAAGAAACTGGGGTTCCACAGCAGTACAGTATCCGCACCGAGGTCGCTCATATGACCCAAACCAGCTTCTTTGTAGGTTGCTGAGTATCCAGGCCAAAATTGGCTTTCTCGGCTGAAGATGTTCTTCATCAATTGAGCTGGGACGCCAGTTTCTTTGGCTACCCGTACAATTTCGCTGTTGAATTGGTTCTGCCACTCGTTGATCATCAGCCGAGCTGTCTCCAGCCCACACTGGTTGGCAATTCCAGAGGGCTGTAATCCCCCCCCGGGGCAATCACTAGCATCCACAGAACCCTGTCTGATGAGAGAGCCAGCCAGGTAATAAAAGGGCTGGTTAGAGATCAGCGCATCAGGATGGTCCGGTGAGGATAGCCAGGTTGGCGGACCACCAACAGGTGGAAAGGCAGACCAGATTTGGGAACAGGATGATTCAACTTTTCTTAGGTACTGCGAACTGAGGACGTCTACATACCACCGGGGATTATCCTCTGAGGCCACATCTGGTGCGACAAAATCGCCCCAGGGAACGACACGGATTTGTGCAGTGTAGGTCTCGGTGGAGTCCCCAAAGCTGGAATCAGCCCAAAACCTCACCTGGACGCCATTGATGCCGGTAGCAGGTAGTGGAACGGTGCATTCGCTGCCCATGCAGCTAAAAAAATCCTCGCCAATGTTGCCCTGGACGCTGATGATATGTTCGTTTGGCAGCGGTTCTTCGGCGATCAGATGCAGCCTTGGGAGGGTTTGACAGCTATTTTGAGGGGGTTGGAGGTCACAATCTGCGATATCAATTAAAACTTGAGGGGGTAATAAATCGACCTCGATCTCACGCTCACCAGGGGTAACGCTGGCTAGGTGTAAATAAAGCCCCGGACATTGCTGTGCTGTGGTGATTTCTTCTGAGAAGAGGCAAGGGCTTGTCGCCATCCAATCCTTTGCGATTTGATCGCCGCAAAAATATTTCACCTCTTCTGGTTGAGGCCATCCCTCATGTTCGACATAGATCTTACAGATCAGCTGCGAATTTTGCCAGGTCAGCAGCCACCATTCATGGGTGGTAAAAGAAACACGGAGTACCGCTTTACGGTCAGGTGCTTTTGAGCCCAAGTCATAAGCATTTACCTGGCCTTTGCTGGTGAAAAACCCACCCGTCAAAACAGACGCGATCAGAGTGATCGTACAAGCCAGTTTTATGATGTGTTTGAAGGTCTGTTTCAGCATTGTTACTACTATTATATTACGGATATCCCGGTGGTGTGATGGTTGCGGTGGGACCGGGTGTGATCAAGGTCGTGGTGGGTGTGAGTGTAATCAAAGCTTCAGTCCCTTGCGGGGTCACTGAAGGCGTTGGCGTGATGGTTCGTGTAGGTATGGCTTGACCATAAGCTGTGGCGGTTGCCTGGTAGGCGGCAGTCAGCTGGGCTTCGAGGGTTTTTACCTGGTTGGTTAACGGGCTGGGGATCAACAGGTGATCAATGGCATTCTGGAGCACAGCCCTGACCCCATCTTGATCTGGGAGGAAGACCTTCGCCTGACTGTAACCGGGTACTTCCCAAATCGAGATTTGATCCCACCCAACCATATAATAGCCTACACGATCGGTGTCCGCCAAACGGAGCGCTAACGGGATGTAGCCCATCAACTCTGGCAGGTCAAAATCTGTTTTAACCCAGCCCTGGTAGCTGGCAAACAGGATCGGCAGTTGGATCAGATTTCCATCGTGGGTAAGGTTCCGAAAGATCACCTGCAACAACTGCTGCTGTCGGCGCATGCGGTCAATTTCATCCATGCCATCACGGAATGAGGCGTAACACAGGGCGAGTGTACCATCCATTGGCACCAAACCAGCGCGGATGCTACCGCAGGCATGCGGAATTGGGACAAACACCGAGATCTCAATGCCACCAAGATCATCAACCAGCCACTGAAAATCACCTGGGTGTGCAAGCACAAAACGGCTGGGGACCACACCAAAGTTATAAGCAAATGTCATGCGTAAGGTCTCAATGCCGCCAACAGCATACGCGGTATTGATGCGCTGCATCGTGTAACCGGGAATGTAAACGTATAGATCGCCTGGAATTGAAACCAAGCTGGCTTTAGAAAACCTGGGATGGATAAAGAGCAGATGAATCGCTTGGATCTGGCCCGAAAAGGGTGGTTCAGTGTCAGACCCCAACAAGACCCAGACCAGGATTTCATCATCGAGGGCCAACCCATCCATTACTGGTGGAATTGGCGTTGCTGGGATAAATCTGGGCGGAGGAAAATTTGTCTCTAAGGGACTTTTGGTCGACGTTGGCTGACGGGTTGGATTTTCAATTGCTGATGAGGTAAGACTTTGGCCTGATGGTGTTGCAGACAAGGTTGTTGAACCCCCAACATCGGTGCTTGCGGAGGTGTTGGATTCGATAGCCGCTTGATCGCGTTGACACCCGTGTAATGAAAAAGACAGTAATGCCACGGTGACGCTGATCAGTATGGCCAGCAGAAATTTTTGAAATCTCACGTATGCATCCTGCATCAATTTCCGAAATCAACACATGAATTAAACATTGGCTTAGTGAGATGCTTCCAGGATTTTTTCCAGGCTAACTGATCGATTGACACTCGTAAGTGATAATGTTTAGCGAAGAAGACGATCGCCGCCTCCATGCCCTAAGGCTTCGGCGACAACCAGGAAATCCGTGGCTGAGATCATCCCAACGATTGAACCTTCTGCGTTTACCACAGGTAAATGGTGGATCTTTTTTTCATTCATCAGTTTAGCGCACTCAAAGATGGTTTGATCTGGGCTGACGCTGATCAGAGGCGTTGTCATGATGTCCCGGATCTTGGTTTTGGCGGGGTTTTGACCTTGGGCTACGATTTTGTCACAAATATCAGTAGATGTGATGATGCCATATTCCTTTTCATCGTCATCGATCTTTATGATCATGCTGTTGACATACCTACGACGCATTCTTGAAAGCGCATCCAAAACGGTGCTGTCAGGGTCAATATAAACGACCAGATCAATCATCCAATCTTTAACCAGATCCTGCATGTTCGAACTCCTTTATGAGAATAGGTTTAATAGGTATCCGTCCCTTATTATTATATTACAGTTTGGCTAAGTGGAAGATCATTCGTGCAGGGGAATCGCAAAGTGAGAGAAATGTCTGTAATATCACTGTTCGCGAGTTAACAGACCCCATCCCCAGCCCTTCCCCTCCCGGAGGGGAAGGGTGCCCGTAGGGCGGGAAGGGGTGTTTGCAGAGTGAAGATCGTTGATTCTGTGAAATTATTTGACTTTGCAATCGCCCTATCATTCGTGGCATGTGAGAAATTGGGCGGCTTTATTCTGATATATAATAGGATTTGGTGCGTAAAAGAATATTGAAGGAGGTTGGTTGATGCATAAGTCAAATAGAAGGTTTATCTTATCCATTGTCGGGGGGATTTTATTGATCGTAGCCGGTGCGGTTTTTCTTTTATCGAATCTGGGTGTCTTTACCTTGAATTGGGAGATGGTGATTGGACCATTGATGGCGCTGGGCGGCCTGGTGTTCCTGGTTGTTTTCATCACCAATACTGATGAATGGTGGGCTTTAATCCCAGGCTTTATTTTGATTGGGATTGGGATTAACACCTTTATGGGTCAATGGTTAGGCACGCTGGATGGGCGGATCAGCGGTGCAATTTTCTTGGCTTTTGTGGGGTTGCCCTTTTTCTTGATCTATATCTTCCATCAACAGCATTGGTGGGCGATTATCCCGGGAGGTGTGTTATTGACCCTGGCGGGGCTTAACCTGATCGAAGATAAAATGGCCTTAGAAGGTGGTTTGTTTTTCTTGGGTTTAGCACTGACCTTTGGTTTGGTGTATTTCCTGCCGAAACCAGCTGGCAAACTCAAATGGGCGCTGTACCCTGCTGGGGTCTTGCTGGTGCTGGGCGTTATCATCCTCCTGGGTGTTTCGGATATTTCGGGGTATATCTGGCCCCTGGCCCTGTTGATCGGCGGCGGTTATGTTCTATACCGTGCTATTCGGAAATAATTGATATTCGTAGGAAGTGACCCTGCAGGAAATTGCCTGCAGGGTGGATTGATTCATTTATCGGGATGTGCTGGATACCTAACGTGTTTGGATGACTTCATTTTGAAGGTTGATAATTTCCTCCATACCCTTTTGTGCTAGGTCGAGCATGTGCTGTAACGCGTCCCCTGAAAAGGGCTGCCGTTCAGCAGTCCCCTGGATTTCGATAAATTGACCGTTGGAAGTTTGGACAATGTTCAGGTCAACCTCTGCCTGGCTGTCTTCCTCATAATTTAAATCCAGAACAGGTTGGCCTTGGAGGATACCGACACTGACAGCGGCAATGGGTGGGCGCAGTGCGGCCGAAGGGATTTCGCCCGCTGCAATCAGTGGCTGGAGCCCGAAAGCCAGGGCGAGGTAGCCACCTGTGACTGAAGCCACACGGGTACCACCATCTGCCTGGATGACATCACAATCCAGCAGAAGGGTGCGCTCGCCGATGAGCGCCAAATCGACAGCCATGCGCAATGAGCGTCCAATCAGGCGGCGAATCTCTTGGGTGCGGCCTTTGAGTCCGTGGATTTCTCGCGGCGTTCGGGTGAGGGTGCTGCGTGGGAGCAGGGCGTATTCCGCCGTCAGCCAGCCGCTGCCCTGACCGGACATCCAGGCTGGCACCTTTTCTTGAATGGTGAGGTTGCACAGGACACGGGTTTCTCCCCAGTTGACCAGGACAGACCCTTCCGGGTATTGGACATAATCGGGGATGAAGGAAATAGGGCGCAGCTGATCGTAACGACGTCCATCGGATCGTAAGAATGTTGTTGTGTTCATGGTGATATTATATCCAGGAATTATGCTAAGGATGGGATTAACCCATCTTGCTGCAATATTTCAGAATGGATGGCCTGCTTGGGTGTTAATCCCTGTGGTGCTTGTCGTCGTGAGTTAGGAAAATGCATAGGAGAAAGGTCTGTTTGATGACAGATTTATCAACAAAGAATTCAGCCGATCATCGTGTGGCTTTGGTCAGGTGCGAGGATTACCAGGCTGCCTTTGATGCACTGGCAAACGGGGTGGCTATGTTGGGCGGTGTTGATAAATTTTGTCAACCCGGTGATGTCTTACTGTTAAAACCAAATTTGCTATTAGGGGATAGTCCCGAGCGTGGCAGCACCACCCATCCGGCAGTCTTTGAGGCAGCAGGGCACTTGTTCAAATCTGGCGGTGCCCAAGTATTCTATGGAGATTCACCTGGTTTTGGATCACCCCAGGATGCGGTGAAATCGGCAGGGCTGGAAGCTGTGGCTACACGCCTGGGGATCACGCTGGCTGACTTTTCTGCGATCACGGATACGCCAAAACCAGATGGTATTTTAATCAAGCAATTTCAGATCGCAAAAGGGCTGGTTGGTGTGGATGGGGTGATTAATTTGCCTAAGTTTAAGACCCACGGTTTAACCCGTCTTACCGGTGCAGTCAAGAACCTGTTTGGATGCTTACCTGGTGCACAAAAAGCGGCTTTCCATGCTCGCTTACCGGATGAAATAAAATTCGCACAAATGCTGGTTGACCTGGCTGAGCTGATTGCACCGCGTTTACACATCATGGATGGGGTCATTGGGATGGAGGGCAACGGGCCGCGGAATGGGCACTTGCGTAAGGTCGGTGTGATCTTATTGTCTACCAATCCGCATGCGCTGGATTATTGTGTGGCGCGCCTAATGAACCTGGACCCTGAACTGGTACCAACGTTGCGGGTTGCTCGGGCGGTTGGTCTACTCGATCCTGAGCTAATTACAATCTTGGGTGAACCTATTGAATCCATGGTAATTGAGGATTTTGATGCCAACCGTTCGAAAGCCAGCACAACTGGGTCTCAGGGGTTTTATATGGACATCTTCAAACAATTGGTCACGCCAAAGCCAGTGATTGAAGAAGGGAAATGCACTCGGTGCGGACGATGTGTCAGCATCTGCCCGGTGACGCCCAAGGCGCTGCGGTTCTTGAATGGGCGCCGACAGCCACCGGAATGCGATTACCATGTATGCATTCGGTGTTATTGCTGCCAAGAGATGTGCCCAGATGAGGCAATTCACATCAAAACGCCGCCCCTCGGGAAGTTGATCAGGGATTTGAAGATTTAGTCAGTTCATTTGACCCATCTATTCGTAACCACATGAGAAGGCCTTCAGCTGAAAAGCGACTTAGAGCGGTGAGTGTTACGGTTTTTTCAAATAAAGAAATATGCCCCCACGGGAATACCCGCAGGGCACTTCGTTCGAATCCCGGTTTTGGCACCTGCACTCGTTAGGGTGTTGAGAGGGCCACCGGGCAAAAGGCCTTGATTAATGTCTATGATCTTAAAAGAAAACATGCCCCCACGGGAATACCCGCAGGGCACTTCGTTCGAATCCCGGTTTTGGCACCTGCACTCGTTAGGGTGTTGGGAAGGCCACCGGGCAACAGGCCCAGATTATTGTCTATCATCTTAAAAGAAAAAATGCCCCCACGGGAATTCGAATCCCGGTTTTGGCCTTGAGAGGGCCACGTCCTAGGCCACTAGACGATGGGGGCAAGTGAGAAAAATTCTATCACAGACTAATTTCAACGTCAATGAAGAATTTTCTTGATAAATTAGCGTACGCGCTTCAGCAGTATAACTGCTTGGGTAAAGACGAATGATCCAATGTTGATGTTGTTCTTTACCAATCAGGCTAACAATCGCTGCAGTCGCCGCTTGAGCAACCGCTGCAAGCAGATGCGAGGCGGCCTTGTTCGATTTCTAAGTCTGTTGCCGGGCGCAAGCTGGTGACCTTGGTCTTAAACAGCAGGTCTTTCCCAGCTAGGGGGTGGTTGAGGTTCATGGTGACTGTCTCATCGGAAATGGCCATAGCTACGCCGGTAAAGATATGCCCCTCCCCATCTTGGAGGCGCATGGGGCGGCCAAGTTCAATATTAAAATCTTCCGGGAAACTGGACAAAGGGATGGTAATTTCTAGGTCCGGGTCATAGCTGCCGTAAGCGTCTTCAGCTTTGACAAGTACCGATTTTTCTTCGCCGATGGCCATGCCTTCAACTTCTTTTTCAAGGCCGGGGATGATGTTCCCGTGGCCATGCAAAAATTGAATTGGGCCAGCATCGATCTGTTGGCCTTCAACTTCCAAGCTGTATTCCAGGGTGACAACCACATTATTTTCAATTGTCGTTACTTCATTTTCTGCCATTAAAAATCTCCAATCTTGTTAACCCGGGGATTAACCCAGGAAGTCGTTCATAATTTATTTCAGGATTATACTGCACAGGCGTACCTTTTCCAATTTTTGTCAAAACTTCTGATAATAAATTGATATTGGAAATTCCTTTTTATTTCCTCTTCCAATTGGCAGAGGTGGATCTGAAGCATAATTTATTTGTCAAACAAAACGCTTTTCCTCCTGGTGTATAATGGGGGGTGTCAAGCAGTTAGAGAGAAGGAAGAAGCTATGAAAGTCAGTCCCCTTGCTGGAAAGCCAGCACCGCGTGAGCTGCTGGTTGATATCCCCCAATTAATTTCCGCCTATTATACCGAGAAGCCTGATCCTGCAGACCGCGCACAACAAGTGTCCTTTGGCACTTCGGGTCATCGCGGGTCCTCGCTGAACTGGTCGTTCAACGAAGATCACGTCCTGGCCATTAGCCAGGCCATTGTTGAGTTCCGCAAGAAACAAGGGACAAACGGACCGCTGTACATCGGCAAGGATACGCATGGGCTTTCAGAACCAGCCATGCGAACAGCTGTTGAAGTGTTTGCTGCCAATGGTGTGGATATCATACTGCAGCAGGATCTGGGTTACACACCGACGCCGGTCATCTCGCACCTGATCCTGAGCTATAACCTTGGGCGTTCAAAGGGGTTAGCGGATGGGGTGGTGATTACGCCCTCACACAACCCACCTGGTGATGGCGGCTTTAAATACAATCCCCCCAGCGGCGGTCCGGCCGATTCGAATACGACAAAATCCATCCAGGCGCGTGCCAACGCGATCCTGCAGGATGGGCTAAAGGGTGTTCAACGGATGCCCTGGTCAAAGGCTTTGAAGGCGAGCACCACGCATAGGGTGGATTTCATCCAACCCTATGTGGATGACCTGGTGAATGTGCTCAACATTGAAGCCATCGCTGCAGCTGGCATCAGGATTGGGGTTGATCCTTTGGGCGGCGCTGGTGTGGCTTATTGGGACCCGATCGCTGCCACCTATAACTTAAACCTGGAGGTTGTCAATCGTAATGTGGACCCCACTTTTCGGTTTATGACCGTGGATCATGACGGCAAGATCCGGATGGATTGTTCTTCGCCCTATGCGATGGCCAGTCTGATCCAAATGAAGGATGAATATGATGTTGCTTTTGGGAATGACCCGGACTTTGACCGGCATGGGATCGTGACCCCTGAAGGAGGGTTGATGAATCCCAACCATTACCTGGCTGTGGCTGTGTGGTATCTCTACCAAAACCGACTTGCCTGGTTGCCGCATGTGACGGTGGGGAAGACCGTGGTGACCAGCGCTATGCTGGATCGCGTGGCCCAGTCCCTGAACCGCGCGGTCACCGAAGTGCCGGTTGGGTTCAAATGGTTTGTCCCCGGGCTGCTGAGCGGTGATTTGGGTTTTGGTGGCGAAGAAAGCGCTGGTGCGTCCTTCCTGCGCAAGGATGGCAGGACCTGGACTACCGATAAGGACGGCATCATCCTGAACCTGCTGGCGGCAGAAATTCTAGCTGTGACCGGGGAGGACCCGGCCAAGATTTATCAGAGATTAGAAGATAAATTTGGGCAAGCTTTTTATCAGCGCCATGAAGCCAAGGCTACCCGGGAACAAAAAGCGGTCTTCAGCAAATTGACCCCGGAAATGGTCAAAGCGGATCAGCTGGCGGGAGAAAAAATCCAGGCAAAGTTGACCAGGGCACCCGGGAATAATGCGGATATTGGCGGTTTGAAGATCGTGATCGAAAATGGTTGGGTGGCTGTCCGTCCTTCAGGCACCGAGGATATTTACAAAGTGTACGCTGAAAGCCTTAAAGGCCAAGACCACTTGAGCCAAATCCTGGAAGAAGGGCAGGCGATTGTTCGGGATTTATTTGAGCAAGAATTGTAACTCGTTTTCTCCCGATGCGCTTGGATGAACAGGTCCACATCGGAGTGTAGCCGGGTCTCGATGACCACACAGCCCATAAAGTGGGTGGCCATCATGGCTGGGCTGCAGAAATTATTGCCAATCTATTATTAGGAGGTCGATTTATGGCAGGCGTTAATGCGGTACAAATTGTTGTCAATGAAGTTTTCCAAGGGTTTGGGGGATGGTTGATCTCACTGATGCAAGCAATCACATTCTTGGGCGATGAGGAGTTTTTTGTCCTCCTGCTGCCCATCCTTTACTGGAGTTTTGACCAGATGATCGGCTTGCGGGTGGGGATGGTCTTGCTGCTCAGCAATGGGTTCAATACATTCTTTAAGTTCCTGTTCCGGACGCCACGCCCATATTGGATCAGTGACAGTGTGACCAACTATGTGCATGAGAGCTCATTTGGCCTACCCTCCGGGCATGCGCAGATTGCCGCGTCCGTGTGGGGTTGGCTGGCGGTTGAGGTTAAAAAGCGCTGGTTTACGATCGTGATGGTGGTTTTGATCTTTTTAATTGGCGTTTCACGGCTCTTTATGGGCGTGCATTTTTTGGGTGATGTCCTTCTAGGCTGGCTGATGGGGGGTTTGCTGGTGTGGGCTTTTTCTGCCTGCTTTGAAAAGATCGGAGGCTGGGTTGAAGCGCAGTCTTTGGAGCGTAAGCTTGGCCTGGTGGCCGCCAGCTCAGTCGCGCTGGTGCTGCTGATCCTGGTTGCAAAATGGGTAGCAGGGCCCTGGGAAATAAACCCCGAATGGGCTGCCCGCGCTGGTGAGGTGGCTCCCTTTAGTCTGGATGGCGCTTTTACCCTGGGCGGTACCTGGCTGGGCATGCTGGCGGGTTTTGTGATCCTATCGGAAAAGAAAGGCCGCTTCCTGGCTGCCGAAGGTGGCTGGCGGCGTTTGGTCCGCTTTTTGATCGGCCTGTTGGGCATCCTGATTTTGTATTTTGGGTTAGGCCAAATCTTCCCTAGGGGTGCGAATCTTCCCAGTTACGTTTTGCGATATGTCCGCTACACCCTGGTCGGCTTGTGGATATCGTGGATTGCCCCGTTGCTGTTTGAAAAGGTTAAGGTCCTTAAATTTTCAAAGTCGTAATGTACGGATTGTCTTAGCGGTTGCCTGATAAAAATCCCGGGAGGACCTGTGGTTGGTATTTTTATAAACACAAAGTAGGACTCCCGGGATCTGGTTTGGTCCCCTGAAAATAACATCAAATCTTTACAATTTGCACAAAAAATATATACACCTCCTTGCTAAAATCTAGTTTGTAAGATCAAAAATTACTATTTGATCAACATCACTACAATAAAGGAGTAACACATGATTAAAAAGATTGCGATATTGACGGTTTTAGCTTTGGCACTGATGTTTGGCGTGTTCGGTATGGTCAACACGACCCATGCACAGGAAATCGAAGCACAAGAGAGCCCTGAGGTCCAGGTGATGGCGCAGGAAGAAGCATCCTACGAGTACCAGTACACCTACCAGTATGGTGACGGTAATGGTGATGCCATTGCTACGGCAACCCAATCCCAAACCCGGACACGACTCCGTGAGCTTCAGGACGGCGAATGTGTAGGCGACGGAGACCAACTGCAAATTCGACAGCAATTGCACGTCAACGAAAATCAAGGCGAGATGCGCCAAATGCGTCAGAACCTTGGTGACGGCACCTGCGACGGTGAATGCACCCCCGTCAGGCAGGGTGGACAGGGCCGACCGTAAGCGACAAGATCATCTAGAAAATAAGAGGGCTGCCTTAATCAAAGGCAGCCCTTTTGGTTTAAACCATGTTAGGAAAAGCGTTTATGTGCAGATTTTATTCTTCTTAATCACATCCCGATACCAGTGAAAGCTGGCTTTGGGCGTGCGTTTGCGGTTAGGGTCTGAAAAATCGACATCGATCAAGCCAAAGCGCAGGGAATAGCCTTCCGCCCATTCAAAATTATCCATCAAGCTCCACACGTAGTAACCGCGCAGATCAACGCCCTCGGTGATGGCTTGGTGCGCAGCCTGGAAGTGCGCTCGCAAGTAGTTGATGCGAGCCTGGTCATTAATCACCCCATTTTGATCAGCGGGTGTGTTGACAGACAAGCCATTCTCGGTGATATACAGTGGAATGTCTGTATAAGCTTCTTTAATGTGCTTGAGGAGGGCAGTCAGCTGCGATGGGCATACCCCCCAGCCTTTGTCCGTCATCCCCCAGCCAGGGTCGATCTGCTGTTCTGATCTCAGTTTAAGCAGGCCGTTTGGTGAGTAGCGCACAATTTGACCAAAGTAGAAGTTGATACCCAGGAAGTCAATCGGCTGGCTGATCACGTGCATATCGTCCCCTTCAAACTCCGGCCACATCTCGCCGATCCACTCGACCAGTGCTGGTGGGTATTGCTGCCGGAAGATGGGGTCCAGGAACAAGCCGTTGATCAGCATCTCAATCCGATGAGCGGCTGCGATATCTTGGGGTTGATCCGTTTTTGGTAAGAACGTGGCGAGGTTGAGCACGATCCCGATCTGACCATCGTAACCAAGCTGGCGATAGAGCTCAACCGTGCGGCCGTGGGCGAGAAGCAGGTGGTGGCAGGCGCGCAGCGCCTGGGGAAAGCTGGCTATACCCGGTGCAAATTGGCCGTCAGCATAACCTGATAAGGCGACGACGAAGGGTTCATTGTGGGTAGCCCATAAGGGAACCCGGTCCGCGAGTTTTTCAAAGACCACCTGGGCATAGTTTGTGAACCATTCCACGCTGTCGCGATTTGGCCATCCGCCCCGCGCTTGCAGGGCTTGGGGAAAGTCCCAGTGGTTGAGGGTGGCCATGGGGGTGATCCCTGCCGCAAGCAAGCGGTCGACCAGGCGGTCATAGAAATCAAGTCCGCGCGTTTCAATCTTGCCGGTTCCACCCGGTAAGATGCGCGGCCAGCTGATCGAAAAGCGGTAGGACTGGATGCCAAGATCCTGCATCAAAGCCACGTCTTCGGGCATGTGGTGGTAATGATCGCAGGCAATGTCGGCAGTGTCACCGTTGAGAATGCGGTAGGGTTGGTGGTTAAAGCGGTCCCAAATGCTCTCACCTTTGCCATCCTGGTCCCAAGCGCCTTCAATCTGAAAAGCAGCCGTGGCTGCCCCCCAGGTAAAACCTTGTGGAAATTCAAGATCGGTCATGAGCCTTCCTTTTAATATCGTATAACTGCTGAGGGGTGGGGGGTTTCACAACACACCCCCCTAACCCCTTGCACGCTGATTAGATCGTGTGAATGATTATAAACGGGTTTGAGTGAATTAAAAGCGTGAAATGTGATGAAAAGGAGAGGACCAAAGGTGAATCATGAAGGGGAAAACGACTTTTTGGGTAGCCCCCCATGCTTGGTGAAATTAACGATGGATGTAAAGAATTAGCTGATGAATAGCCGGTAAAAAGCGTCGATTTTGGGTTGGGTTGCCGATTGGGCCGCACGTTGGTTGACCAAAGCCAGGTTATGGTCGGCTGCTGTCTGGCGCAGGTTTGGGTCATCCAGCGCCTGGCAGATGGCAGTTGCCAGTTGCTGTGGGTTGAGCGGGTCGACCAACAAGCCGTTTACCCCGGGTGTGATCCATTCTCGCATCGATTCGATATCCCCCACCACCGGGAAGCTGCCGCAAGCCATGGCTTCTAACAGCGAGTTGGGCGTGCCGTCATGGCTGCTGGGTGAGACGAAGACCTGAGACCTTTTGAGCAAGGACCACAGCAGGGGCTGGGGCAATTTTGGCAGCAGGTGCGTTGATTGTTGAAGGTTAAATTGCTCCACCCAGGCTTGGGCCTGGGCATTGCCCGCCAGGCTGGGGCAAATGAAGCAGGTATTGGATCGTTCTGCCAGCACAGCAGGAATGGCTGCGAAGAACACATCCTGGTGCACGGAACCCGGGCGCAGGCCACGCGGGTTGACCACCCAATCAGATGCGGTCGGAATGCCGTAGACTGAGGGGTCAAAGCCTTCTGCGGCTGTAATTGCATCCAGATCCAGCCCACCAGATCCCGGCACCACCAGAGAGGGCACTGTCATGGGTAACCCCCATTCCCGTGCCAGGCGAATATCCCGCTGTGTGTCCGCAGTCAGTCCGTCCACCCGCTGCAGGCAGCGTTTGGTGAAGGCGCGCATCAAACAGGAGCCGTCCGCATGCAGGGTCAGATCGTTACCCCAGGTTGATGCCAGGAAGGGAAAGCCTGCGGGTGTGTAGCTTCCCAGCATCCCTTCGAATGGGATGCGCAGGGCGTGCACCAGGTCAGGGTTGATCCGTTTAACCAGTCGCCTGTAGGTCAGTGCGAACCTAAATAGGGTCAATGGGCCGATGATGTAGCGCAGGGATTGTAAGGTGGGTGCAAAGCGGCGAACCATTTTCTGGATAAGGCTCGGCATGTGTGAAGAAGGTGGGTGTTGTCCACCGGACGTTGAACCGCTACTGAGACGGCTCAAAGCGATTGGCAGGATGTAAAACATCCGCAGACCGGCCGGCAGTTTGCAGGGGAAGGTGGAGACCAGGCTGACATCATACCCCAGTGCCTGGAGGTTGGCGATCCAACTGAGTGCTGTGGGGCTGCGGCCGTCGGCGACGAGCAGGATATGGTTGCTCATGGGGTGGTTCGCTTCAAAGCCTGGAGGAAAACTGCAACCATTTTATCTAGGTTGACCTCTTCGGATACGATCCGGTAGCTTTCAGCGCCCATCTTGCGCAGCGCCGCAATGTCGGACAGGGCTTGATGTAAAGCGGTTTGGAGGGCACTGACATCATTGGGTGGGATCTGCCAGCCATTCCGAGGGCGCACCAGGTCGGCTTGGGTGCCATCCGCCTCTGCTGCGATGACCGGCAAGCCAAAGCTCATGGCTTGCTGCATCGCCAGGCCGCCGGTGCCTGGCAGCACAAACAGGTCTGCACCCCGGAATTGGGCCTCCAGCGCATCACCAAATAAGGCGCCGGTGAAAGTTGCTTGCGGATAAAGCTCCTGTGCCAGTGCTTGTAAACGAGCCCGGTCGGGGCCATCCCCCACGATCACCAATTCTGGCTGCAGCGCATCCGGTAATTGGGCACAGGCCGCCAGCAGGTTGTGGATCTGCTTGCGTTCCTGGAGGCGACCGACAAATAAAACCCGTCGCCGCAGATCTTCAGCAGGGGCAGGGCGAACGGGCAGCGGGTGAGCCGGCGGCGGGGTGACCGCGTTAACGGCGACAAAGATGCGCTCTTTGGCGTAACCTAAGTGTGCGTATTGGTCCCCACCAGCCTGGCTGTAAGTGATCAGGGCGTCAAACTGGCGGATGAAGCGAGTACGGCGTTGATGGCGCATACTGGCCAGCGGACCGGAGAGCAGGGGTGCGCCCAAACCCCAGCCGATTACGGGGCGGCCGCGTGTGTGCATCCAGCGCACAGCCGCCGGCGTCCGCAAGTAGCGCGGGTTGGCTTCAACGATCAGCACATCCGGGTCCCAGGCCTTCAGCCAGCGCAGCAAGCCGATTTGGATGCAAATATACAGGCTGTGATCGAACAGGTGCAGGTTTTTAGCGTGGGACAACTGGGCCTGGTCGAGGGTTTCGACGGTTTTGATCATCTCACCCGGCTTGGGCTTCCCGGCAAATACCGCCAGGCCGGATGGGCAGGCAGCCCCGAGGGCATCAAAAAAAGGGGCGCGGTAGCTGGGAACGACCCGCTGAACCAACCCTACTCGGCCATTGAAAGCCGTCATTTCACCTCCAGCGCTGCTAAATAACCTGCCACCATCTGATCCAGGCTAAAGACAGCTTGTGCGCGAGCCCGGGCGCGCTGGCGGTAGGCCGGGTTGTCCTGGAGGATTTTTCGGCAGGCTCCTGCCAAAGGCGGAACTTGGGGATCTTCGAGCTGCCAGAGATCTGCACCATAGGGGACGACCTCACCGGCACCATCCTGGACAATTTCTGCTAAGGCGCCGGTATCGTACGCCAGGATGGGCAAGCCGCAGGCCATGGCTTCGATCACACTGTTTGGGCAGGCAGCGTTGAGATCCGTGCTGAAGAGCACATGCGCAGCCCGATCGATGGCTGGGATGTCTTCGCGCGGCACGACCCCGCCCCAGTTAAGCCACAAGTTAGGCGCCAGGCTGTGGGCGTGGGCTTTGATTTCATCACTGACCAGGCCGACCACCATCAATTCGACGGACAGACCATGGCCAGTTCTGAGGGCTTCAGCCAGTTTGATGGCCATATGCAGCCCACGGGCATAAGCGCCAATCAGGCGGCCTTCAACCAGCAGGATGCGGTAGTGATCTGTGGGCGGTGTTTCTGGCCCGATTGGGGTGTACTGCCCAAGGTCCACGCCGTTATAAGTGACCTGGTGGGGAAGGGGGCGTTCTCCCCAAACGCGATTCCACCAATCCCGGCTGAAATTGCTCTGGTAGACGATGTCGTCGGCCAAATGCCGGCGGATGAAGGCCAGGATGCGGTTATTGATTTCAGAGCGAAGGAAAAAGCTCAGATTGGTTTTTTCAACACGATGCACCCAATTCATCCCGTTCAGGCGCTGCACGATCCGCACACCACGCTGTTTTGCCCGCCAGAGCTGCCACAATTGGCGGGTGCCGCCGACCACGAGGACCGCGGTGTTGCCAGGGTCCTTGAGATCAAAGGTGTAGGGGATGCCGCACGCGTTGAGCCCCTGGATCAGCTTGGCCTGGAACGAAGATGTCCCACCCAGGCCGGAGAGTTTGGGTACCAAGCAAATTTGTTTGTTCATCCTGTGTGTGTGGCTAGGAGCGCCGCCACGATGCGTTCAGCAGCATATCCATCGCCATAGGGGTTCACCGCACCGGACATGGCAGCATGGGCTGTTGAATCGTCCAGCAGATGTCGTGCTTCATTAAAAATCAGATCTGGATCGGTGCCCACCAATTTCAAGGTCCCGGCGGTCACCCCTTCCTGGCGTTCAGTGCGCTGGCGTAAGACCAAAGTAGGCACGCCCAGGGAGGGTGCTTCTTCCTGGATGCCGCCGGAATCGGTCAGGATCAGTGCAGCGTGTTTCATCATGTGTACCAACGGCAAGTAATCCAAAGGCGGCAGCAATCGGATATTTTTTACACCCGATAAGGCTTGGTACACAGGTTTCTGGATGTTTGGGTTGAGGTGCACTGGGTAGATGATGGCGATCTGGTCATGGTAGGTCTCTGCCAGGCGTTGGAGGGCGCAGCATATATCCAAAATCGGCTGACCAAAGTTTTCGCGGCGATGGGCGGTCACCAAGACCAGGCGGCGGTTTCCATCAGCCACCCCAGTTTCCTTAAGGAGGGTCTCAACTTGTGGGGGTGCAGGCTGTTGGCTGATGATGCGCAGGGCATCGATCGCCGGATTGCCAGTGACTTTGATGGTTTCATCGGGGATGCCTTCCCGCAGCAAGTTCTGGCGGTTGTTTTCCGTAGGTGCGAAGTGCAGGTCAGTCACCACTGCGGCAATCCGGCGATTGATCTCTTCAGGGAAGGGCTGCCATTTGTCATGGGTACGCAATCCGGCTTCAACATGCCCGATTTTGATGTGTTGATAGTATCCAAGGATTGCCGCGGTCATGACCGTGGTGGTGTCGCCCTGAATCAAAAGCCAATCCGGTCTATGCTTTTCGAGCACTGGGTCTAAACCGGTGAAGATACGAGCAGTTAATTGTGCCAGTTTTTGGTCAGGCATCATCAGGTCCAGGTCGATATCGGGTGTGATGTTAAAAGCGTCCAGGACCTGGTCAAGCATTTCCCGGTGCTGGGCTGTGACGCAAACAGTGACCTCAATTTGTTCTGGGTATTTCCGCAGGGCTTTGATCACCGGCGCCATTTTTACCGCTTCAGGCCGGGTGCCAAATATTACCATAACGCGCTTTTTTGGTTCCATGTAAATAATTATACTTTAAGCTGGTGGTGGATTTTGCCCTGTGAATTTCTCAGCTTTAAGTCCTGGCGGCTTGTTTTAAGTTATGAATCCATTTATTTTTATGCTCCTTATGCTATACTTTTAGTATGGAGCGAACCTACTGGGCGACCTGGAAAAGCATTTTAGCGAGGTGGGGAATAATTTCACCAGTCCGAACCCTGCTGGGGTTCAGCGATTCTTTGCTCCCCATTACCGCACAATTGATGTATTTAGGGATGCCAATCTTCAAAGGCGCTGCATTAGGGTCGTCCTATGCTGCTTTCGTCGAAATGTTGGGCGATGAAGATCAGCTCAGACAATTCGCGGACTACTTACAGGTGGGTGAGGTATGACCTGGACACAGATCGGCTGGATCATCATCGGCCTGGCTGCAGTCTTGCTGGCAGGGTTAAACGTGTTAATCAGAGGACGCAAGCCCTACCAGGTGCGAGAAAATCCTGCACTTAAAAGACTTCAGGATCACCGGGTGGTGGCCGTTGAACGGGGGAAGGGGCGACAGGTGATATTGGGCGATAGCTTCTGGAGTCACGCTTATCCAGGCTTGGGACTGCATGCCTTGTCTGCCCTGCCTGGTTTGGTCAGCCCTGAGGATAAGGGGGAAGGTGGGCAGGTTGTATCGACAGGTTCGGGTGCACTGGTCCTGTTTGCCCGGGAGATCGTGCAGGGGCGCTACCAGGATGGATTTTCGCCAGATCTGCAGGATCGTAAGTTGCCAGTTTCACTACCCGGACCCACCGCTTTATCCTTTACAGCGGGGTTGCTGCCTGAACTCAGCATGCACACAATAGGTTCCCTGGCCATGTTCGGCAGCTTTGGTATGGGCGCACCCCTGTGGGCAGAAGCTGCTTACATCAAGGGTGGGCAGGTGTTTGCTGCAGCCGGTTCAATCACAGCCCAAGCAGCCCTGTTCCTAACTGTGCGCGACCTGCTGATCGGTGAGGAGGTGTTTATGCTGCCGGGATTATTGGCACCAACAGCCCCTAACCAGGCCGCATGGCTGACCGAGGATATCCTGCGGGTTGCGCTGATGCTGTTACTGATCGTTGCTGCAACTTTAAAAATGGCTGGCCTCTTATGAAGAAGATCTTACCGATCATCATCGCTTGCGCCACCGGGTTAACCATCCTGGCCGGTTATTTTTTCCAAGATCGGCTTGCCCCTATTTTGGGGTTGTTGATTAATTGGGGAATCGTACTGGTTGGTCTGGCTGGTTTGATCGGGATTGCCTACTTGGTGAGAATGCACATCTTCCGCATTGCCCACCGGCAAAAGGGCGGTTTCTACAGTGTGATCGTCCTGTTAGCCTTTCTGTTTACTTTGATTGCTGGTTTGATCCTGACCCCGCAAAATGCGTTTTACCGCGATTGGGTGCTTAACATCCAGACCCCAGTTGAAGCCAGTTTGCTGGCCGTCCTTTCTGTGACATTGTTATATGCCAGCCTTTACCTGGTCCGGACCAGGGGATGGACGCCGATGTCTGTCGGCTTCTTGGTTGGGGCACTCGTTTCCCTGATCCTTAATTTAGCCGTGTTTCAATTCCAGCCGGGCAGCAGAGGTGAGGTGTGGGCTCTGGTGCTTCGCCGGCTGCCGCTGGCAGGTTTGCGGGGTATCCTGATCGGGATGGCTTTGGGTGGGTTGATCGTCGGTTTGCGAGTTTTATTGGCTGTTGATCGCCCTTATGAGGGGGAATGAACATGCCTGTGCTGATTTGTCCTGAATGCGGTGCTGAGAACCTGCCAGACGCTGAAACCTGTGTGGTGTGTCAGAACTCATTGTTAGGTGTTGAGCCAGCAGACTTGGAGCAACACCAGCCAGATGCACAGTTTGAACATGTTCCTGTAGATCAACCAGAAGATGACCTATCTGACCTGTTAAGCTCCCTCAAGCAAGATGATGCTCTGGATGATTTCTCAGAGGAAGAAGAAGGACATCGGTCAACCCTGAGTGTTGGTGAGGTGGAACAACAACAGGACAGTCTAGAAGAGCCCGAGGTGCCGGAATGGCTGCATCGTATCCGCCAACGAGCACAAGCTGAACCGGACTCGGTGGGAGATATCACCCAACGGATCAAAGCAGCACAGGAAAGCCTGGATGAGCAGAAGAAAGAAGCCCAGGAGCAGCGGCTGGAATCGGTGATCAAGAAAATTCACGGTGAAGATGATGAACAACCCCCCGCAGAGATTGCTGGTGATGAGGAACAACCCGTTGAGGATGATGAGGATGTCACAGACGATGTTGATTGGCTAACCCGGATTCGCAAGAAACACCGGCCAGAATTGGCGGAAGAAGTTCAGGAGTCGTTATCTGAACGTGAAGGTGACAGCCTGCTGCAATGGTTGGTTGCATTGGAAGAAGGTTCATCTGAACTGGATGGGGCAGAAGACGAACGGTTACACATGAGTGAGCTGACTGAGGATACCCAGGAGGTTGAGATCTCTCCTCTGCCAGGTGATTCGACCCAGGAGATCGACATCCGGGAAGCATCATCGAAAAAGCGGATTGAGACGGAGATCCGTGTCACCCGTGAAGAGCAGACCAGGGCAGATCAGCTGGCGGCGATCATCATCGACGAAAAAACACCCCGCCCATTGCGTGAACCCCGAAACGGGATTTCACCTAGCGGCATCCGACGGGTATTAGGGCTGATGTTGGTAATTTTGCTAAGCTTTATGTTGTTCTTCCAGAGCTCTGGAAGTGTCACCAGCGGACTGCAAGAACCCCAGGGGGTGGCGGTACACGCATGGGCGGAGGGTCTTCCAGCGCAAGCACACCTTTTATTCGTTTTGGATTATCAGGCGGGGTATGCACCTGAAATAGCACTGGTTGCTCAACCTCTTCTTGAACTTATCGATGGTGAAAGCCGGGTGATTTCGATCCTCTCTTCTTCACCATCTGGGAGCTTGCTGTTCAGCAAGCTTCTTGATCAAACCCTTGAAGTTGGTCTCCTTGAGGTGCACGACTTGGGGTATTACCCGGTGGAAGCCTTCGGCGCATATGGGTTGGCAAACCAGGTACGCTCGAAATGGCAGATCACCAGCCAACCTGAGTTTATGAAGCGGCTGCCTTCGGGCCCGTTTGATGGGATTTTGATTTTGGCAGATGATTATGATGGAGCGAGCGCCTGGATTGAACAGCTCACCAGCCTGGCACTAGAAACCCCGATCTATTTGCTTGTCACTGCCCAGGCAGCCCCGCTGCTGATGCCTTACTGGGAATCAGGTCAGGTTAAGGGCATACTGGGGGGGATGACGGATGCGATCAATACTGATGGAGAAACTGCGGCGCTTGCCAGCCGGTGGCGTGCTTACCAGGCGGGTGTGTTGATGGTGATTGTCTTGCTGTTAGTCGGCCTGTTGTTCCCGGTTCAACAACTGCAAGATGGTGAGGGGGGTGGTCGATGAGCCTGTATGACCTGATCTGGGGAGGGGTTGGCCTGCTGCTAACCGTGATGGTTTTAAGCTACCTGATTGGTGATAACCTGCTCTTCCGACTGGCAGCTTACCTGTTTGTTGGCGTGACAGCGGGTTTTCTCTCAGTATTGATCATCAACCAGATCTTGTGGCCGTTTTTGCTGCAACCATTGATCAACGGTTTATGGATTGAAAAAATTTGGGTCCTGATTCCGTTGACCTTAGCTGTTCTATTGGTGATCAGCCAGTTTCAGCGATTTAAAGGTTTAGGTCGGGTGCCATTGGCTTTTTTGGCTGGGCTGACGGCAGCTGTCACCGTCGGCGGCGCTGTGTTTGGTACGCTGATTCCCCAACTGCGTGCGGTTGTGAATGCCTTTGACCCGCTTGACTGGTACCAGTCGCCAGGTATGCCCTGGCTGCGTATAACGGAAGCGGTGGTGATGCTGGTGGGGGTCTTGGGGACATTGAGCTATTTTCATTTTGGACGCCGTCGCCGCGATCAAAATGACCCATCTGAAGTCCGGCCCGGATTCTTCGAGGGTTTGGCAAAAGTCGGCGGGGTTTTCCTCGGGATGGCACTGGGCACCGTGTTTGCAGGCATCTTTTCTACTGCGCTGGTTGCAATGATTGATCGCCTGCTGGTCATTAGCGAGTTTGTGATGCGCCTGATGGGAGGCAGCTGATGGCTGTCCCCCAGCACCCAGCTTCAGTATTGGGCCTCGACCTCGGTCGTGTGCATACCCGGGCAACCCTGTTTGGCATCGCGGAAGGGAAATATCGGGTGTTGGGCAGCGAAACTGCGCACACTACCCTGGGTCGCGATCTTCACCTTGGAAAAGGCGTTGGAGAAGCGCTGAAAGCCTTGCAAACGGGTTGTGAACATCCATTTTTGAAAGAATCGGGTGGTTTAATTTTGCCCCATGATCGTTTGGGTCGGGGTGTTGATCGAGTCGCACTGACAACTTCAGCCGGACCGAGGCTGAATGTGACCTTATTAGGTTTGAGCGGTACAGGTTCCTTAAACGCGGCAAGTGCCCTGGTCGATGGGCTGCCTTTGAAATCAGTTACTGCTTTGGGCATTGCAGACCTGGTGGATGAAACCTGGGCGATTGAAACCTTGATGAAGACCCGACCTGAAATCGTGGTGCTGGCGGGCGGTGAAGACGCAGGTGCGGAAGACCCAATTCGGCGTTGGATTGAGGTATTGCGGACAGCTTGCCGTCTGATGCCTTCATCTCATCAGCCAGTGATTATTTATGCTGGCAACCCCAGGTTGGAAACGCTTGCCAAACGGCGGCTGGAACCGGTGGGCAAACTGCAGGTAGTACCCAATATCCTGCCTGCTTATGGTGAATATGACCTGGTCCCGGCGCAAATGGCGCTTGAAGAGGAAATTCTTCGGCAGTGGAAGTCCGCACTGCCCGGGTTATCAGGTTTATGTGATCTTGCGAAGGATTTAAATGGTGTCACCTGTCGTGCAGTTGACAGAATGGTGCGCTATCTTGGTCAGTCCAAAAGACTCGACAGTGCGGATTTGGCGATAAGTGGGATTTTAGCCGTTGACCTGGGAGGTCAGTACACCACGGTATCTGGAAGCCTCGGTGGTTTAGCTGGTAGTGTGGTCCTGGATAAATTCCTGGATGTGGATGATGCGTTATGGGAAAGAGCTAGCCAGGACGTTTATAAATGGACAGGTGAGGGTGTCACGCAGGAAGCGGCAGACCAGTTCCTATGTAATTATGCCCTGGTCCCAACCTTTGTCCCTGAAACGCAGGTAGAACTTTCGCTGTCACAGGCATTTGCCCGCTTCCGATTGAGACAAGCGGTGGAGCGGTTTGCGAAAAATTACCCATGGTTTGATTTTCGTGCTGATCGGGGTCTGCGAGGACATTTCGAGCCGATCATCATCAGCGGTGCGGTCCTTGCCAATGCGCCTAACCCAGGTGGATTGCTTTTAGCCCTGTTAGACGGGCTTCAACCCTGGGGGATCACCACCTTTGTGCTCGACCGGCATCACCTTTTACCTCTCTTGGGAAAGATTGGTGAAGCAGAACCCCTGCTGGCGGTGCAGGTACTGGCCTCTTCAGCGTTTGACAATTTAGCCACGGTCATAACAGCAACAGCTGACCTGCCGCAGGAAAAGCTAGCCCTGACGGTCCATGTGGAAACTGAATCCGGGAAGGTCTATGAGGTTGACGTCCATCAAGGCTCGCTCAGACGATTGGTGATCCCAACGGGTGAAGAGGCTGTCCTCGAGTTGGAACCCCATCAACGGGTGGATATTGGTTTTGGCGGGCCGGGCCAGGGTGGACGGTTAAAGGTCACCGGTGGGTCGATGGGTGTGGTGATCGATGCGCGAGGGCGGCCTGTGCAGCCGCCTGATCGGACCGAAGAACGGGTTGAGCGGCAGCGGGAATGGCTGAGAACGTTGGGGGTTGAACATGACTGAATGGGGAGGGATTGAATGCTGGTAGACGTTTATCAGGCAGGACTGGTAAAAGAGATCAGACGTGAGCGACGTTTAAACCTGCCTGGGAAAGTCCTTGTGAATGAGGGGCAGCAACTCGAACCCAGTGACGCGATCGCCGAAGCGGAACTAACTGATCAAATCTATATGGTGGATATTGCCAGTAGTTTGGGTGTAGAAATGCTGGATGTGAAGCATTTCCTGGTGCGGCAACCAGGTGAAATGCTGTATGAAGATGATGTGATTGCCCAGGTTGAGGGTGCAATTCCCCGCCTGGTCAGAACACCCAGACCAGGAAAGTTTGCCGCGTTACACCAGGGACGGGCTGTCCTCCAAGTTGGTTGCGAAACCATCCAGGTTCAGGCAGGGATGTACGGCCTTGTTCAATCGATCATTCCGGAATTTGGGGCAACCCTGGTCACCAGCGGCCTGCTGCTGCAAGGCGTGTGGGGAAATGGACGCATGGGTGTTGGAGAATTGCACATTCTGGATGGGTCGTGGTTGGCCCCGGTAGATGCTGGGATGCTCTCTGAAGTTGAGGGGGGACAGGTGGTTGCAGCCGGCCAATGCTTGGACGCGGAAGTTTTAGATTATTTGGCTGAGCGCGAAATTGCGGGTTTAATCGTCGAATCCTTGGCGCCAGGAATGATGTCTGAAGCGGCATTGTTGCCCTTCCCAGTGGTCGCCCTGCAGGGATTTGGCAGTCTCCCGCCAGCCCCATTCATCCTGGAATTACTGAAGCCTCACGCAGGTCTCATGATCTGCGTTCATGCGGCTGGGTTTGACCGCCTGGCCGGTGAGCGACCGGAGGCAATCCTCTCGCTGCCTGATGGGTTTGAGGGCGGCGCTATGGCGCATCGCATGCTGCTGGATGTGGGCCAGCGGGTGCGTGTGTTTTCCGGTGAGAAGCTAGGTCAAGTTGGAGAAGTGACAGCTTTGGGCGACGAGCTGGTGACATTTACAAGCGGGCAGCGCCTCCCCGCAGCGATTGTGCGGTTGGGTGATGGCCTGCAGATCACGGTTCCGCAGCAAAACTTGGTGATCTTAGGTTAGCTAATAGACTGGTAGGGCTGGGGGTAAGGGTTATTATTTCAATGAGGATGATTACTAAGGGGTGGGGGTTTGGGTGGCGACCAGTGAACTTAACAACCAGCCGACCTCACCGGTGATTGTGCGAACATTGAACCAGCGTGAACCATTCGGCGCTGATTCTTCCCCCAAGATCTCGATCAGGTCCAAGTTATTCGCATAGGTTACAATTGGGGCGTCGGTTGTTGGGTTTTCACGGATGATCACGCCCGTGGCAGCGTCAACAATCCCAAAATAGGATGTTGGCTCGGAGGTGGGGGTGATTGTAGCCGTGGCGGTCCTTGTGGGTGTTGGGCTGATGGTCCAGGTTACAGTTGGGGTGGCACTGGTCGGCATGGAAGTTGGGCTGTTCACGGAACCAGGAGTGGGCGACGGCGTGTGCGTTGATATGGAAATGTACGTTGGTGCGGGTGATGAGATTTCAACCTGAGGCGTGTTATCCAAAAAGAAAATCAGGCTGACAGCAATCAGTGCTGCGGTTACCAATAGGGTTAAGATGCCCAGCAGCCATCCCCAGGTTTTTCTCGGTGGGAAACCCAGGACGAGAAATCCAATCATTGCGATGTTCAGACCCAATCCAAGGTGTGTCAAGCTGACAAAAAGTGCGCCTGTCAAGAGCTGCAGCTGCCCGCTTGTCAGTCCAAAACCCACGATAGCAAACGGCAGCAACTGGGTATAAGCCAGCAGGACGCCCAACCCGCCGGGGAGATGACCTTGCCTGAGTAAAACCAGGACGCTCAACAGGGAACTGACCCCTAAAATCACGAGGTAAAGCCAGTAGAGGGCTGAAAAGTGGTACAGGCTCAACCGATCAACGAACGGGGGCGGTTGAAGCCAGCCTGCCAGCGCGCCTGAACCAAAAGTGAAGATCAGCATTATCAGAAGGCTGATGGCTGAGTTTATGGCGTGCTTGCCTTTTAATGTGATCGGGTAGAGGGCTAATCCAAACAGCGGCGCGTTGAAGGGTAAAGCAACAATGGCGATGATCAGGATAGCAGGGTTGTTCATGTAAAGTGCCCCACCTGTTGCTAGGGTGCCAAGCAGGGTCCTCAGGAAAAAGGAAGGTGTGGGTGCCGTCAGCTTGATGAGGGAGTCGAGTAGGAGCTGCCGTTCAGCGAATGACGCTGAGCGCGGCTGGCGGCGGATATGGCGCTGCCGGGCCGGGGGCAGTTCGTTGATCTCGCTGGGAAGGCGTTCGCTGCTGGGTAAGCTCATTTAGGGTCACCTTTGCATCGAGCCGATCTCGCAGTTAGTTTGTGAATAATCATGACTACATTATAATACACCCACTCACCTTGAAAGACCATTTGGCGGTTTGGTCCGTAGACTGATTAAATTTAATGGCAGCTAAGGTAAAATAAAGACGATGATTATGATGAAAAACACAAATAAACATATATTTTGGATGATTGGATTGATTCTATTGATTGGACTGGCTGCCTGCGCGCCTGGGGCACCCGAGGTTGATCCATCTATTCCCGAGATTGAGGTCGATACTGAAGTACCTGCAGCAACGGAAGCCCAAGAAACGCCGGCGGTTGTGGAAAGCCCGCCAAAAGCCTTATTGGTACAGGGCGCGGAGGTTGACCCCTTCATTTTTGAGGAAATTCAAATCCTTTTAGAGAATCTAACCAGCGATTCTGGGCTCAGCCTGGATGTTTTACCAGGTATCAGCCCTGAAATGGTCACCCCAGATGTGCAGGTTGTGATCGGGGTGGGGGCTAACCTGGATTTAAATGGGTTCGCGGTATCTGCCCCAGGTGTTTCCTTTGTTGCAATCAGTGACCCTGCTGCGGTTGTGATGGATAACTTGAGCGTGATAGGTGAACCTGACAATGATGCCCGGATAAAAGCGTTCATGGCAGGTTATTTATCGGCGTTAACGGCTAACGATAGTAAAGTAGCCGCGATTATTTCTTCAGATCATCCAGCCAGCGATTTGTTGGTCGAGAGTTTTGTTGTTGGCGCCCGGTTTTATTGCGGAATTTGCCAACCCTTGTATCCGCCCTATTACCCATTCCCACAATGGGAACTGGTGTCTGCAGAAACCACTGCTGACGAATTTCGTCCATTGATTAATACCTATCGCGAGATGGAAGTTGAAGTCCTGTATGTGCATGGTGATCTGGCTTCACCAGACTTGTTTGGCATGATTCAGGAATTGGGTATCAAGGTCGTGAGCGACCGAACTCCGGATGTGCTGAGAGATAATTGGGTTGGTACGATCACCGTTGATCCAGTCTCTGCATTAGCAGACCTGTGGCCGGATGTGGTGGCTGGGATGCCGGGTGTGCAAGTGCCGGTTGGCATGCGGTTGATCAATCGGGATCCGGGATTGCTGTCTGATGGGCGCTACCGGCTGTTTGAAGAAATGGCAGCAGATTTTCAGGCAGGTTTGATTTCGTTTGAAAGGGTGCCTTAATTTTTCTCCGTCATTGCGGTTGGATCGTCCGTTTCGGGAGGATTCCCCAAAAAAATTTCCGCTGTTGCCTGTCCGGGTTGAGAGATTCCTTCACGACGCAGCACCTTAAAAATACTGCGGACGATAATTTTGAGATCCAGCCAAAGTGACCGATGATCTACGTACCACACATCCAGGTCAAACTTTTCCTGCCAGGTGATGGCATTGCGACCGTTGATTTGTGCCCATCCGGTGATGCCAGGGAGAACCTCGTGGCGGCGAAACTGGGTCGGATTATAGCGTGGCAGGTATTCGACCAGCAGCGGACGAGGGCCAACGAGACTCATCTCACCTTTGAGAACGTTAATCAATTCCGGGAGTTCATCCAGGCTGGTGGCACGCAGGAAGCGGCCAAATTTGGTGAGCCGCTCAGCATCTGGTAACAGTTGTCCCTGGCGATCCGTGAGCTGGCGCATGGTTCTGAATTTGTAAATGGTGAAAATCTCACCTCGGTAGCCAGGACGTTTTTGTTTGAAGAGGATTGGGAAGCCGTGCAACCAGGCCACCAGGATGCTGATCAACAAGATGGCGGGTGCCAAAATCACTAATATTGGCAACGTCAGCAAAATATCTGTCAACCGTTTGACAAAAGGGATACCTTTAGGCAATAATTTTAATGTTATCATTATTAAGATTTTACCAAATATGTTGGAAGAGATCGAATATCTGTTTGTGTATAAATAAATGAGTTCAAGCAGAAAGGAAGAGAGATGGATGAGAGAATCTTGATCATTGAAGATGATGAGGAAATCTTACGGGTGTTGAACCGGGTCCTGACCTACGAAGGCTATATCGTTGATACCGCGTTGACGGGCAAAGCCGGACTCACCCTGGCGGGGGAACAACGGCCGGATCTGGTCGTTTTGGATCTGATGCTGCCGAATATGGATGGTTTGGAGGTTGGCCGCCGGTTACAAAAACTGGGCAATCAACCCATCCTGATTTTGACGGCCAAGGATACCCTGGAAGATCAGGTTAAGGGGCTTGATTCGGGGGCGGATGACTATATGGTCAAGCCTTTCGAAATTGATGAGTTGCTGGCCAGGATCCGGGCTTTGCTGCGAAGAACTGCCGCTGATCGCATTAAAGTGCTGGAGTTCGAGGATTTGATCCTCGACAGCAGCACGCGCCGGGCAAAACGTGGAAATCGCGAGATCGTCCTGACCGCCAAAGAATACGATTTGCTGGACCTGTTTATGCGTCACCCCAGGCATGTCATGACACGTGAGGTGATCTTTGACAAGGTGTGGGATTACGACTTTGGCGGTGAAAGCAATGTACTGGATGTTTACATCCGGTATTTGCGTCAAAAATTAGAAGCTGAGGACGAACCCCGGTTAATCTACACCGTACGGGGTGTAGGCTATGTGATGCGAGAGCCCAAAGAGTAACGACAGCCATGTCCCTTCGTTTGCGGCTGACATTGGTATATTCAGGCATGCTGAGCGGCGTTGTTTTGCTGCTCAGCATTGTTGTTTATGCCCTGGTCAGTTTGCTGTTCACCGATTTTGTGGACCATGATCTGCAAGATGGTGCAACGACCATTATTTCCTATCTCCAGGCGGACGGGATTGGCGGCATGCAGATTAGCTTGGATCCCCTGCCAATTTCTGATGATTATTACTTCCAAATCTGGTCCAGGGATGGTCAACTGCTGGATTATTCAATCAACGCCAGCGAATTTACGTCTGCCCTGGATGAAGATTCGCTTGCGCAGGGTGAAACGAGGTTCAGCGAAACTACCCTTGATCAGGTGGAATATCGGGTGATCACCGTCCCCCTTGAAGTAGAAGCTCAGCCGTATGGCTGGCTGCAAGTCGGGTTGACGCTGACCGATATCCGTTATACGTTAGGTTTGCTGCAGGTTGTTTTTGGGATTTCCGCCATGTTTGCGGTTGTTGTGTCCGTAATGGTGGGGTGGATCGTGATCGGGCAGGCACTTTCACCGCTGGTGACCATGGCTGATATTGCCAAGCAGATCACCAGTATGGATGACCTTTCGCAAAGGATTCCGGTGTCTGCTGGTTGGAGCGGGGAAATTGGCGACCTGGTGTTGACCTTCAACCAAACTTTTGTGCGGCTTGAACGTTTATTTCATACCCAACGACGCTTCCTGGCAGATGTCAGCCACGAACTGCGGACGCCGTTGACGGTGATCAAAGGTAATGTCGGTTTGATGCGCCTGATGAAATCGTATGATGAAGAATCCCTCAACAGCATTGAACAGGAGGTCAATCGGTTGACCCGGTTGGTGGGAGATTTATTGCTAATGGCCCAGGCTGAGGCTGGGCAACTGCCCTTAGCGCTGGATTCCGTTGAAATTGATGAATTGCTATTTGAGGTGTTCGAGCAAATGAAGGTGATCTCGGGTGGTAAGCATAACATTCGGATTGGAAATATTGCGCCTGTGATAGTGACAGGAGACCGAGACCGGCTTAAACAAGTGCTGTTGAACCTGGGTGTGAATGCTGTTAATTACACACCTGAAGGGGGGAAGATTGTATTAAGTCTTGGGACGCGGGGTGATTGGGTCGAAATCGTTGTGAATGACGAAGGGCGAGGCATTCCAAAAGAAGAACTGGGCAGTCTGTTTGAACGTTTCTATCGTGGTGAGAAATCCCGCACGCGGTCGGCAGACACAATCGGCTTTGGCCTTGGCCTACCAATTGCTTATTGGATTGTTCGCAGCCATGGGGGGCGCATTGATGTGGAAACAGAGGCGGGTCAGGGGACGACCTTTACCGTATGGCTGCCGAAAACTCAAATGAAAATTCCCTAAACGCCACAAACGAAAACTCAAACTGATAGAAGATAAAGAACGGTTGACAAACTCAGGGCAACTCTAGGGTGATTTCCGCTTGGCGGCATAAATGTTGACCGCCTGCTTCTAACCAGGCTGCGAGAGTTTTGTTATGGGTCGTATCGAGTAGGGCATCCTGGTAGATGCCCCAGCCCCAAGCGACATAGCGTTTGGTTTCTTCAGGCCAGAGGTCGGGATGGCGCTGGATTTGTGCATGACCGCCATTGTATCCTGCCAGGGCCAGCTGGATATCCCCATTTGATTTACTAAGCGCGTCACGAAGGTATGCCAGACCCCGGGCAGCATTGGCTTGAGGATCGAGCATGTCCTCATCGGGTTCAAAATGGTAGGGCATAACCTGGAACAAACCTTGGGCACCAGCAGGTGAAACCGCTTGAGGGTCGCCACATGATTCGATTTGCATCACGGTGGCAATCAGCAATGGATCGAGGTGATAATCATCTGACCAGCTGTGGATTTTTGCATGCCAAAAGACGACTGATGGGCTGAAAGAGGTCTCAAGAAACGAGGTTGGTTTGTTTGCTGACGTGTTTTGGAAGGGGTAGATCCCCTGTGCGTTGAGCAGGTAAAACATCAACCAGGTACCCGAAAAAATGATCAACGCAGCAACCATTGAATATAGTATTTTGTCCTTTTTATTCCAGAGGTAATGGTCCCTGGCGTTGATGTGGTAAAAGTTATACCAATTTGACATGGACTATGGGTTTAAATCAAAACTAATGTGGTGATTTGCCCAATCGGTTGTGAAAAAAATCGACAAAGATAACTGCGTTCGTAACATTTCAGTTAATCTGGTATTTTTTCTTAAACTGCTCGAATTGATCCTGATCCTTTATTGCAAAAATGTTTCCCCAACCCTGTGGATCTTCAAGCTGGCAAGGATAGGTTGCAAATCGCCGCCAACGATGGGTGCTGCCATAGGCTTTGACCGGAAACCATTCAGAGATGAGCAGGTGGTAGTCCAGGTCGACCAGGAAATTCACCAATTCATGGAAGTCGTAGCCGAGCGGTTTTGTTTTAGAATCTTCAAACTCACACAGAATGACTTTGGGGTGGGTGGTTGTCTCCCATGGGAACCCCTTTAAGACCATCAAGTCGAATCCTTCGGTATCAATCTTCAAGAAATCCACGGGCTTTGTTGACAAGTTATAGGTTTCAAGTGCTGCAGATAATGTGGTGACTGAAATGGTTTCGCTGGCTTGATGACTGTCCAAAAAAGCAGAGAGTCCGCTTACGCCTGTTGATTCTGGGCTGGTGTATAAAGTGGCTTCAGGTTGGACGTGGTCTGAACAGGCGCGAGGATCGATGATGACATTCCGGTTTGCAGCAAAGGCATTGGTTAAAACCGCCCGGTTGTTTGAATCCGGTTCAAAAGCCACAACCTGCCACCCCTGTTTAGCAAAGGGTGCCAGGGATGACCCATGATGGGCGCCCACATCGATCATCAGCCCGGGTGGAAATGCATCCTTCAGAAATTCAAACACCATGTGTGCTTCATCTGGGCGGAAAGACCGGTCAAATTTAGCATAGATTGTTTGGAAAATGCCGGTCAACCCCCTGGTTTTAAGGATTTTGATGACGGTTTTCGTTTTACTGGTAATTGACATTATTTTACTCCTGTGGCAAATTATACAATACTTTATTCGGTGAAAATGGTTCTTATGAAGTCTGGTTTAGCTTGACCTTTTACCTCAAATCGGATAGACTCATTAGTCGCACTGCAAGTTGATAAGGCTTCAAATAAACCTTGCTTTAAGGTTTAGGCTTTGGTATAATCGGGCAGTTGTATAACAATTTGTTCTTTAAAAGGCAGGGTTTGCCGATGTAGCTCAATGGTAGAGCAATCGCCTTGTAAGTGATAGGTTATGGGTTCGATTCCCATCATCGGCTCAGGTTATACGCTTGCGATCGGGATGAATTTGAAGAAAAATAATCCCGATCTCGAGCGGGTAACATACCCGTTTGATCTAGGACGGTTACCCAAGTGGACAAAGGGGACTGACTGTAAATCAGTTGGCACAGGCCTTCGTTGGTTCGAATCCAACACCGTCCATTTCTGGCAGCCCATGCTTCCAGGCGGATCGGCTGCCCTCATAGCTCAGTTGGTAGAGCGCATTCTTGGTAAGAATGAGGTCATGGGTTCAAATCCCATTGAGGGCTTTCTGCCGGCAAAAGAACAACGAAATTATGTGAACGAGGCTTTTAGTTAAGGAGAAAGGAATTTATGGCCAAGCAAAAATTTGATCGCTCAAAGCCGCACCTTAATGTGGGAACGATGGGACATATTGACCATGGTAAGACCACGTTGACGGCGGCGATCACGAAAGTACAGGGGTTGAAGGGCTTTTCAG
>JAHYJN010000144.1 GCA_019428905.1 Candidatus Brevefilum sp. | reverse complement strand
CACACACCAGTCGGTCACCCGGGGACCATTTTTGGGGTATCGGCGCCAGATTGACTACATCAGGGGTCCCCAGCACACGAAATAGGTGGGTCGGCAGGCCATCCGAACCGTCCGCAACCCGTTGACAGGGCAGGTATTGGCCTGGTTGCGGCCAGTATTTTTCCGGCAGGTCAAGGACCCCACCGATTTCCGATCCCAATTGGAAGATTTCAATAAGGTTGACCGATATATAAGACATTTGTGCAAAGGGTAATTTTGACCGTATCTTCTATTTAGTAATAATAGTAAAATCATTGATCAAAAACAGAAAAAGGAATGTATTCTTGATCATCTTCCCATTGGATTGGGTTGATGTGAATATATTCAATAATCCGTTGATAATCATCTTCATCTCGGATGACGTGCTCATAATAATTTCGTTACCAGATAAATTGATCTTTAGTCAAACCCGCTTTGTGAATATGCTTTGTTGCTGCGGATTTAAAGGAGCCAATAATTGCACTTAATGATTGAGGTGGCGGCCCTTTGGGAATGGAATCTTTTCTCTTTGTTAAAAAGGGCGACGTCTTCGATGTCGCCCCGACAGTTCGTTTTTCATTAATCTTAACGATACCATGAAGATGGTTGGGCATAATCACATAGGCTTCTAAAGAAACATCTTGGAAATGTGAGTAGGTGTCTAACCAACAACCTTCAACAATTTTCCCAATTTGGCTTAATTTAATTTCTCCGGCGACGATTTCACTAAAAAATGGCAACCGTTTGTAACTGACAATGGTGACAAAATATAACCCAGGGCTTGAATAATCATAATCCTTCAAACGATGGGACTGCCTTTTATGGGGTATTCTTTTTTGATCCATAATTTCATTTATTTCTCACGTAGGGGCGACGCATGCGTCGCCCCTACATATGAATTTCAAGAATTTATAAAACACCAAAGGAACATCATTAATTGACGCTCATTCCATTTCAAATGGTAATTTATTTTTACCACCATTCTGCAACCCAAATCGAGCATTGATGATCTGGTAATCTTTTTCTATTTCATCCTGAATCGCCGCCAAACCCTCCTCAATCGGGACGATCCAGCGCGCTTCTTGATCGCGAGGTTTAAATTCAAACCCACCGGCCTGTAACGACCGCGCAGAAACCGTCACCCGCAGCGAGATGCCGATTAGGTCCGCATCGTTGAACTTGACCCCAGCGCGTTCATCCCGATCATCAAACAGGGGCTCCAAACCGGCTTTCACCAAAGCCTGGTAAAACGCCTCAGCGGCCGCCTCGGCTGACCCATCCTTACTCGGTAAAAGGACCAGGTGCACCGGGTATGGCGCCACGGAGACCGGCCAGACCAGGCCAAACTGGTCATGGTGTTCCTCGACAATGCAGGCCAGCAGACGGCCCACACCAATCCCATAGGACCCCATCACGATCGACTGGGGCTGACCCTCCTCATCCAGGAAAGAAGCCCCCATGGCATCCGTATAGTGTGAGCCCAATTTAAAGATATTGCCCACCTCAACCCCCCGGGAGGCTTCCAAACGCCCATCACACCGCGGGCAGGGCGCGCCAGCCTCCGCCAGCACAATATCCGCCACAAAATCGGGTTCATAATCCCGCCCAAGGTTGGTATTAAGCAGGTGGTAACCCACCTCGTTAGCCCCGGCAACCAGGTTGGCCGAGCGCGTTACCAGGTCATCGGCAACCACCCACACCTGTTCCCGTTTGATCCCAATCGGCGACCCATACCCGGGACAAGCGCCAATCCTCGCAATTTCCTCATCTAAGGCAGGGCGCAGATTCTTAACCAACCCAGCCCCTGCAGCAGACAGCGCATGGGCCAGCTTGGTCTCGTTCAAAGCCATATCCCCGCGCAGGACAGCAAACACCAGCCGAGGGTCATCAACACCCGCAAGTTCTGCCACCAGGAATACGGCTTTAGCCGTCCGGGATGGGGGAATATCCAAGTAGGCTGCCAGGTCAGCAATCGTGGTGGTTCCAGGTGTGGCTACTTTTTCCAGCGGCTGCGCTTTCTCGCGGGGTAGGTCAGGTTTGCGAAAGGCAGCCACCTGGCGGTTGGCCGCGTAATCACACGTATTGCAAAACAGCAGGGTGTCTTCACC
>JAHYJN010000054.1 GCA_019428905.1 Candidatus Brevefilum sp. | reverse complement strand
CGCCGGCGCAAATTACGCTATCAACTCACGCAAAAAGGGCGTAACTTGCACAGAACATTAACCCAGGCCTATATCCAGCAGTCCTTCCAGCTCTACCGTGGGATGCGCCAGCAGGTTAAGGATGTGTTGAGGGCGATTACGGATGTTGGCTTATCCACAGTGCGCCTGGTTGGAGACGGTGATGTGGCCGATGTTTGCCGGCTGACCTGTCTGGAGCAGCATGTCACAATCACGGACAACCCTGATGCCCCAGCGATTGTGGTCGACGGTCTGGATATCAGGATCGAATCCGTGGAAAAATGAGCCAATAAGGAAAAAAATATGGAGAAATCAATGAATTGGTCTGAGAAGCGAATTTGTGTGACCGGCGGGGCGGGATTTTTAGGGACGCATTTGATCCAAGATTTGCGCGCACGCGGCGCAAACGAGATTTTTGTTCCGACCATCGAGGAATATGACCTGGTCGATCCGACGGCGATTGCGCGCTTGCTGGCGGATTCTAACCCAGATGTGATCATTCACCTGGCGGCACATGTGGGTGGGATTGGCGCCAATCGAGAGCATCCCGCTGAGTTTTTCTACGATAACCTGATGATGGGCGTCCAGTTGATGCACCAAGCTTACCTGAGAGGTGTTGAAAAATTTGTGGCGATTGGCACTGTCTGCGCTTACCCCAAATTTACGCCGGTGCCTTTTAACGAAGATGATCTGTGGGACGGGTACCCAGAGGAGACCAACGCACCCTATGGGCTGGCGAAGAAAATGCTTTTGGTTCAATCACAGGCTTATCGCGAGCAGTACGGGTTCAACAGCATTTTCTTGCTGCCGGTTAACCTGTATGGTCCGGGCGACAATTTTAATCCACGCAGCTCACATGTCATCCCGGCTTTGATTCGGAAATGCATGGAGGCGCAGGATCAAAATGCTGACCAAATCGTGGTATGGGGGGATGGCTCACCGACTCGTGAGTTCATTTATGTGACTGATGCTGCCCGGGGGATTGCCCTGGCGACGGAGTGTTATAATGAATCCCTGCCTGTCAATCTTGGGTCAGGGTTTGAGATCAGCATCAAGGACCTGGCGGAAAAGATCGCCAGGATGACGGGTTTCGAAGGTGACCTGGTGTGGGATACCAGCAAACCAAATGGGCAACCGAGGCGGGCTTTGAATACCAGCCGGGCCAAAGAGAAATTTGGGTTTACCGCCCAGACAGATTTCGACGAAGGATTACAGCAGACCATTGATTGGTACCGCGCCAACCGCAAATAGACATTGATAAATTGATGGAAAAACGTCAGCAACAAAAAGAGGCAACGCCTGTGATTTACCTTAAGCCGTCGAAGGGTTGGCTTTCGATTGACTTTAACGAATTATGGCGTTACCGTGAATTGATCTACTTCCTCACCTGGCGCGATATCAAGGTGCGCTATAAGCAGGCGGTGTTAGGCATTGCCTGGGCGCTCCTTCAGCCTGTGCTAACCGTGCTGATTTTCACAGTTGTGTTTGGCGTTTTGCTCCAAACACCTTCTCAAGGCCTGCCCTACCCCTTATTTGCCATCTCTGCGCTGCTGCCCTGGCAGTTATTTGCCAACGCACTGCAGCGGTCCAGCATCAGCCTGGTGGGTAATGCCAACCTGATCACCAAGATCTATTTTCCCCGACTGGCGATCCCATTATCTTCAGTGATGGCAGCACTGGTTGATTTTGGCGTTTCTTTTTTTGTGCTGATTGGGATGATGGTCTATTATCGCTATCTGCCGGGGTGGAATTTGCTCTGGCTGCCCGTGATCATCCTGTTCGCGCTGTTAACGGCACTGGCTGTCGGCCTGTGGCTCTCAGCGATCAATGTGCAGTATCGCGATGTTCAGCACATGGTGCCCTTCATCGTGCAGGTTTGGATGTACGCCTCGCCGATTGTGTACCCGATTGAGATCATCCCGGCGGGTATTTGGCGGACGCTGTACGGGTTGAATCCGATGGTGGGCGTGATCCAGAGCTATCGCTGGGCATTGTTGGGCGGAGATCAACCGGATGCCACCATGTTGATCTCGATTGTGGTGGTGATCTTCCTGTTGGTGAGTGGTGTTTATTATTTCCGGCGCATGGAAAAGACCTTCGCCGATATTGTCTAGAGGTTTATGTCAGAAATTGCTATTCGCGTAGAAAATATATCCAAACAATACCGCATTGGGGTCCTGCAAGAGCGGCCTGATACGCTGCGTGATTTGTTGACTACCAAAGCACAGCGTGCTGGGCGATGGATTAAGCGCGGCGGTGCGTCGCAGTATGAGGGACCTGCGCATATTTGGGCGCTTAAAGACATCTCTTTCGAGGTGGAACGCGGCCAGGTGTTGGGAATTGTGGGCAGAAATGGTGCAGGCAAGAGCACCTTATTGAAGGTGCTGTCACGGGTCACAGATCCTACCCTTGGTTTTGGCGAAATTCATGGGCGGGTGGGCTCCTTACTGGAGGTAGGAACAGGTTTTCATCCCGAACTTTCAGGTCGTGAGAATATCTACCTTAATGGTGCGATCCTGGGCATGCGCCGTGAGGAAATTGACCGCAAGTTTGATGAAATCGTTGAATTTTCAGAAGTGGGCAAGTTTATCGATACGCCAGTCAAACGCTTTTCGAGCGGGATGTACCTGCGCTTGGCATTTGCCGTGGCAGCCCACTTGGAACCTGAGATCCTGGTCGTTGACGAGGTTTTAGCGGTGGGGGATGCTGAATTCCAGCGCAAATGCCTGGGTAAAATGAGTGATGTCGCCCAGGAGGGGCGCACGGTATTGTTTGTGAGCCATAATATGTCCGCTGTTCTGCGGCTGACGCAGGAGACGATTGTGCTTGACCAGGGGAAAATGGTGATGCGGGCTCCCACGCCTGAAGCAGTGGACCATTACCTGAATATGGGGCTTACCAAGCAGGGCGAACGATTTTGGTCCGGTGAGGACTTTATCAATCAAAAGGCGCCATTTGTGCCGGTCGCGCTGCGGGTGTTAAACTTAACAGGGCAGGTCGTGGATACGGTCAACGCTGCTGAAGGCTTTTCAATTGAGCTGGTATACCAGCTCACGGAAGATATTACCGGTTTACGGGTGGGGATCTATATGATGACAACACGCGGCGAGTTTGTCTTTACCAGTTTTGACACGGATGACCCGCAATTATATCAGCAATACACCGTCCGAACACAAGGGCGGTACATCAGCCGGTGCCGGATACCGTCGAATTTGATGAATGAAGGCCGGTATGTGTTGGGCGTCAACGCCAGTGTCTACCGTATTCAGCGCTTTTTCCAGGATGATAAAGCGCTGACTTTCACAGTGGATGCCACTGGGGCGCCTGGTATGCAGTGGCCAGAACCGCGCTTGGGACCTGTCAGGCCAAAACTTGAATGGAAGATAGGGAAGGTAGAACGATAAATGGTGGACCGACGCAGCGTAAAGAGAATTCTTGCTCAACTACCTTACACGGTTGAGCTCTACTGGCACCTGGTGCAACGGCATAAACCCTGGCAGGCGCATTTCAGCCTGGATCTATTGGAGCCGGTGCTGCCTGACGCAGTCAGGCACGCTGAAGCCCACGCACGCCGGGTATCTCCTGGGGCGAATATCTTCATCTTTGCCTCATTACATTTTTGGATCGAGTATGCTGCTTTGCTGGGAGTTGCCCTGGCAGGGCAGGGGCACCAGGTCACGCTCGCTTTTCTGCCTTACGCAACCTGGGATAAGCCTGTGGAAAAATTTGACCTGCGGCGGCAAAATCTATATGCCCGCCAGGTGTTGAGTATTGCCAGACCGCTGCTGCAGGTGCAATCATTACTGGATGTGAGCCCATTTTCAAAAGTATTGCCCCCAGAACTGGAAGCTGCGGTGGATGAGGTCAGTGTATTTGATGCCCAGTACACCCTACAGGTTGAAGATATCAGCCGGGAGGAGTCGGTGTATGAGCTGCGCTATGAACGTAACCGGGAGGCCGCACTCAATGCGCGTGCCTGGTTGATGGCGCACAAGCCGGATGTCGTGATTGTGCCTAACGGGACGATCCAGGAGATGGGTGTGGTTTACCGCGTAGCCCGGCATCTCAATTTGCCGACAGTGACTTTTGAGTTCAGCGACCAGCGGGAGCGCATCTGGTTAGCCCAGGATTCAGAGATCATGCGGCATGATACTGGTGACCTGTGGGCTGTGCGCGGCCATGAACCCCTTGACGAGCATAAGTTCCAGCAATTGAAGGATCTCTATGCAGCTCGGGTAGAGGCAAAAACATGGAAGAATTTCACCCGGCAGTGGCAAGAAACCCCCACTGAAGGCGGTGAATCCGTGAGAAAAAAGCTCGAATTAGATGACCGGCCGGTCATTTTGCTTGCGACCAATGTCCTGGGTGACAGCCTGACCCTGGGCCGCCAGGTGTTCAGTAAGTCCATGGCAGAGTGGATCGAAAAAACTGTGCGTTATTTTGCTGAACGTCAGGATGTCCAGTTGGTGATCCGCGTTCACCCTGGCGAGGTATTGACCCACGGCACGTCGATGGTTGATGTGATCAAGGCTGCTTTAGAAGAGATTCCAGACCATATTCGTATGGTTGAGCCAGAAGAGAAGATCAACACCTATGATATTTTGGACATTACAGACCTGGGTTTGGTGTATTCAACCACGGTTGGATTGGAGATGTCGATGCGCGGCATCCCGGTGATCGTTGCCGGTCAGACACACTACCGCAACCGTGGTTTCACCAGTGACCCAACCACCTGGGAGATGTATTTTTCCACCTTGGATGAAAAATTAGCTGATTTAGATTCTGCGCAATTGACCCAGGAACAGGTTGAGTTGGCCTGGCGTTACGCCTACTTATTCTTCTTTGTGTATCCAAAACCCTTTCCCTGGCACCTTCTGGATCTAAAAGAGGATATTCAAACCCGGCCGATGGATTTTGTCCTCAGTGAGGAGGGCAAGGCAAGATACGGAGAGACCTTTGACTACCTCGCTGGAAAACCTTTGGAATGGTGAAATTTTATCCTGACATCATGCGTGAAAAAGCTTGGTGATCGAACTTAAACGCGTATAGGTCAGGGGCAATCAAAATTAATCGACAGCTTATTGGATAAAAGGTTCAAGTTGCCCGTTTGACGGATCAACGCCTTGAAGACGGCAGCATGTTACAGCAGAAAGTGGATTACGACCAAAGATGAGCGAAGAAAACATTAAACAGTCCGTGCGAGAATTTTATGACCAGGTCGGTTGGCAGGCGATCGGTGAAACCCTGTATCAAAATGCCCAATATGAAGACCTGCGCCCGGTATCACAGGTCTACCTTCATCGCTGTCATATGCGGGTAAAACGTCACCTGGCTCACTCAGGGACTTATTTCCTGGATGCTGGCTCTGGCCCGGTGCAATACCCTGAGTATTTGACCTATTCTGAGGGCTACCAGGCCCGGGTGTGTATGGATATTTCCATTGTAGCCCTCAAAGAAGCGCGCAAACGTGTGGGAGAACATGGGTTGTATGTGTTGGGCGACATCACCCACTTGCCTTTTAAATCCGATGTGTTTGACGGCATTTCAGCCTTGCATACCATTCATCACGTTCCAATGGCGGATAAAGGTTTGGCCTATGGTGAGCTTTTTCGGACGCTCAGACCTGAACGAAGCATGGTGGTGGTTGATGGGTGGACCAATGCCCCTTTGATGGTCCATTCTAAACGGTTCATGGCAGGGATGCAGCGGTTGAGGGGGTGGTGGGAACGGAAAAACAAAAAAGTTACGGAAGAACCTGAGGACAAGGAACTGCATTCAAAACAATCAAAAGAGCCATCCCTTGAAAAGAAGTTTCGCCCAGCGGGTACCTTTGTGGAAAAGTTTGATGCAGATGGGTTGATTGATTTGTTGACAGGGAAGATGAATTTTGAGATCCTGGTTTGGCGCAGTGTCAGCGTTGCTTTCCTGCGTGCGGTGATCTACCCGGATTGGGGCGGACGGTTTTGGTTAAAAGTTTTATTCTGGCTTGAAGAACGATTCCCCCGGTTGTTGGGACGCGTGGGTCAGTACCCGCTGGTGGTGATTCACAAGCCTTCTGAGACCAGCCAACAGCAACTGACTTCATCTGATGTATAATTTTGACTTAACGCCCAGGAGTTAATCAATGGATTGGAAAAACAAACATGTTTTGGTGACCGGGGGAACGGGGTCCTTCGGTAAGAAATTCATCGAAGTGATGCTGAAGGAATACCATCCAGCACGGCTGATCGTTTACAGCCGCGATGAATTGAAGCAGCATGAGATGCGTATGGCGGGATTCGATCATCCTGACCTGCGTTATTTCATCGGTGATATTCGTGACCTGCCCAGGCTTCGCCGGGCATTAAATGGGGTTGACCTGGTGGTTCACGCGGCCGCTCTCAAGCAGGTGCCCGCTTGTGAATATAACCCGATGGAGGCGGTGAAGACCAACATCCTGGGAAGCAGTAACGTGGTTGATGCCGCTTTGGATGCTGGTGTGGAGAAAGTCCTTGCCCTGAGCACAGATAAGGCGGTCAACCCCGTAAACCTATATGGTGCCACCAAGCTGGCGGCTGAAAAACTGATGATCCAGAGCAATGCTTATGCCGGCGGCATGACCACACGCTTTAGTTGTGTACGCTACGGTAATGTGGTTGGTTCGCGCGGCAGCGTGGTTCCGCTCTTCATCCGACAACGGGAGAAGGGAGAGATCACCCTCACAGACGATCGTATGACCCGCTTCTGGATTTCACTGGAGCAAGGCGTCCGCTTTGTGATCCGTTGCATTGAGAATATGCATGGCGGTGAGGTCTTTGTCCCCAAGATACCCAGCATGAAAATGACGGATTTAGCCAAGGCCCTTGCCCCGGACGTGCAAATTCGCAATATCGGCATCCGGCCCGGTGAAAAATTGCATGAAGTGCTGATCTCGGAAGATGAAGCACGCACAACGGTGGAATTTGAGGATATGTTTGTCGTCCAACCGCCTGCCGCATTGTGGTTTGGGTATTACTGGTCTGAGAAAGGCAAACCGCTGCCAGATGGCTACCATTACGCCAGCGATAACAACACGGATTGGTTGACCGTAGCGGAGATTCAAGAGATGGTCGCGCCGATGGAATCCGCATTGGGGAAGGGTGGCCAATAGCATGCGCTTGCTGGTAACGGGTGCCAGTGGGCTGTTGGGTTTGAACTTGAGCTTGGTTGCGACAGCCCAGGGTCACCAGGTGACTGGCTTTTCACATGTGCGTGAGCTGCGAAACGTTCCATTTGAAGTTCAACAGGTGAACTTAATCAAGCTTGAAGCAGCCCTGATGACGATTGAAAACATCAGGCCAGAGGGGATTGTTCACTGCGCAGCCTTGGCTGACCTGAACCTTGCACAACAACAACCAGAGCTGGCACATCAATTAAATAGCGAGGTCCCTGGTGCCCTGGCTGCGGCTGCTTGGCGCTGGGGAATCCCTTTTGTGCATGTTTCAACCGATGCAGTTTTTGATGGTCAAACAGGGGGCTACGATGAAGATGATTCGGTGAACCCCTTGAGCGTTTATGCCCAAACAAAGCTTGCGGGTGAAGAAGCTGTCAGGGAGAGCTACGTAGATGCGATCATTGCCAGGGTGGTGTTCTTTGGTTGGAGTCTGACAGGTGATCGCAGCCTGTCGGAGTTTTTCTTTAATAATTTATGCATGGGGCACCCGATCAAAGGCTTTACGGATACGCGGTTTTGCCCGCTGTATGCTGAAGACCTGGCAGAAGTCCTGCTGGAGATGTTAGCAGCAGGCTTAACTGGCACTTATCATGTGGTCAGCCCCGAGGGGTTGAGCAAGTATGAATTTGGTGTGCGCATCGCCAGGCGGTTTGGGTTTACCAGCGAACTGATCGAACCGATTCGTATGCAAGATATCAAGCGCAGTGCACCCCGTGCGTTAGACCTGACGCTCAAGCCGGATAAGGTCGAGGATGCCCTGGGACATCCCCTACCATCTATAAATGCAGGTATTGATCGGTTTTATCAACGTTGGCTGGATGAATACCCCCAACACTTACAAAGTTATGCCCTGTGATGAAATCGCAGGCTTGGATTAAATGATCGAGGAGGATGGATGGAACTCAAAATTGGAAAGCACCTGATCGGTGATGCTCACCCGACATATTTTATTGCCGATATTGCTGCCAACCATGATGGCAGCCTGGAACGCGCCCAGCTGTTGATCCGCTTGGCGCAAGAAGCCGGCGCAGATGCAGCCAAATTTCAAAATTTCCGTGCGCCGAAGATCGTTTCGGATTATGGTTTTACCCATATGAATGCCCAGGTTTCTCACCAGGCGAAGTGGGAGAAATCGGTGTCCGAGGTCTACGCTGAAGCGTCCATCCCCTTTGAGTGGACGCCGATCCTCAAAGCGACCTGTGAGGAAGTGGGCATCGATTACTTCTCCTCGCCTTATGATTTTGAGGCGATCGATATGCTGGATACCCATGTCCCGGCGTATAAGATCGGGTCTGGCGATATCACCTGGATTGAAGCCGTTGAGCGCATGGCCAATAAGGGCAAACCAATCCTGTTGGCAACCGGGGCGTCGGACATCGGTGATGTGCAGCGGGCGGTTCACGCGATTTTGGACATCAACCCCCAACTGGTGCTGATGCAGTGCAATACCAATTACACCGCTGCGGATGGGAATTTTGACAACATCCATTTGAATGTGCTTACCACCTATCGCAGCATGTTCCCCGAGGTGATCCTGGGGTTGTCGGACCATACGCATGGGCATGCGACCGTTTTGGGTGCAGTTGCCCTGGGTGCGCGGGTGGTTGAGAAACACTTCACCGATGATAATAACCGGGTTGGGCCGGACCATCCCTTTGCGATGAACCCTGAATCCTGGACTGCGATGGTCACGGCGACCCGGCAGCTGGAAAGGGCGATGGGCTCTGGGGATAAGTTTGTGGCTGCCAACGAGCAAGAGACCGTCATCATCCAGCGACGCTGCTTACGCGCTGCGCGGGAGATCGAGCCCGGTGAGACCATCACCCGCGAGATGATCGATGTGCTCAGACCTGCAACACAAGGTGCGATCATGCCTTATGAAATCGGTGACGTGATTGGCCTGGTTGCCCTGGAACGCATTCCAGGTGGGCAAGAATTGCGCTGGACACAACTTGGTGAGTCTTAACCAGCTTTCACGGACCTGTTGAGAATTGAGACTTGATGCGGGTACTGTATTTTACAGCGAAGGACAGCCCTCACGACCGGCGTTTTCTAAGCGCCCTAGCGAAAACTGAGCACCAGGTTTTCAGTTTGAGGATGCATCCCTGTCAGCCTGAAACAATCCCGGGGATCACAGAATTAACCTGGCCAGAAGGCGGACCAGACTGGTCGTGCTGGCTTGGTTGGTTGGGTGGGAAAACGCAATTTTCCAGCATTCTGAACGAACTCAAACCGGATCTCGTTCATGCGGGACCGGTTCAAGGGCCGGCATTCTTGGCTTCCCTGGCCGGATTTCATCCATTGGTGACCATGTCGTGGGGTTCTGATTTATTGCGCTCATCCACGCGCAGCCCTTGGATGGATTTTGCCACGCGCTGCACATTAGGCAAGAGTGATCTGCTCCTGGTAGATTGCCAGACTGTTGCAGAGGAGGCAGCCAGCTATGGTTTTTCGCTGGAACGGATGGTACGCTTTCCATGGGGCGTCGACCTGGCGCATTTCTCCCCTGCGAATGCCGCAGGTCCTGGTTTGGCGCTAAAAAAGTCCCTGGGTTGGGAGGATAAATTTGTCCTGTTTTGTAACCGCACTTGGTCCAAGCCATATGGCGTTACAGTCCTTGCGGAAGCCTTTGCAGCTGCCAGTCAGAAATGGGCTGATCTGAGGCTGCTGCTGGCGGGTGATGGGTTACAATCTGAACAGGTCCGCCGTATCCTGGCACCAGTGGGAGATGCCGTTCACTTTCCTGGGTGGGTGGAGAGTGAAGATCTACCAAGGTTTTATGGCGCTGGTGACCTGTTTGTCAGCCCTTCTCACTCTGACGGTTCGTCTATTTCGCTGTTGGAAGCGCTGGCTTGCGGCCGACCGGCTTTGGTCTCGGATATCCCCAGCAACCGCGAATGGGTGATCCCGGGCGAGACTGGGGATTGGTTTGTTGATGGGGATGTGGCATCTCTGGAAAACAAATTGCTGTCGTTGGCGTCGGACCCCAATTTGCACACATATGGTGATCATGCCAGGGTAGTGGCTGAAGCGCGAGCGGATTGGAACGTGAACTTTCAAAAATTGCTGTTCGCTTATGAATTGGCAGTGAGATAAGCGAAACCCCTTAATAGCTCATCCTAATCATTGAATTTGGGGGAATCAGTCAGAATGGGATAGAATCGATAAACTTGGCAAAAATCAACTAAACATTAAAAATAGATTAGAAGCGAAAATAACATGAGAAAATTCTTGTTGGTGATATTAATGTTGGTACTGGCCGGCTTGGCGTGTAACCTGCCCTATCAGCCCCGGGAAGCTGATGTTCCTGAGGCGAGTGACCCGGTTGATGGTTTCAGGATTGAAAGCCGCATTTTGGGCGAAGATCTGATCAAGATTGCGGTGCCCAATTCGTACTATGTGGGCGATGCTGGACCTGACTTAGATGCCCTCTTGGGGAGTTTGGATTTACCGAGCGTCCCACTCTCGCTGGAACTCCAGGGTTTGTTGGAAAACACCCAAGATGATGTTCTTTTGTGGGGGTATGATGCTGGCAGCACGGCAGCGGTTCCCACCAGCTTTGTGGTGCTCAAGAATGATCGGTTTGCTGTTGTGCCCCTCGGCGCCATATCGACCTTTGCAGGTTCGCTGTTGGGTAACAATGTCACGATTATCGAGGAGCAAAGGTTGACGATTGGGGGGCGCGATACCCTGCGTTGGATCACGGTCACAAGGGAAGCAGGTATTGAATTCACCCAGGCGGTTTACCTGTTCAAAGCCTCGGGTACGCTTTACATGATTGGCTTCAATGCCAACCAAGGAGAAGTGTATGCGCAATTAGGGGTCTATGATACGATTGTTGCATCACTGACAGTAGAGGATCTGAATTAAAGGCTCAAAGCATATGAAACCCAGAAACCCATCAGTTGTTGGCATCATCCAGGCCCGGATGGGCTCCAGCCGCTTGCCAGGTAAAGTATTGCAGGATGTGCACGGTAAGCCGCTGCTGATCCGGGAGGTGATTCGGGCACGGCGCGCGCAGAGCCTGGGCCAGGTGATCGTTGCGACCACGGTTGACCCGGAGGATGACCCAATTGTGGCGGTTTGCCGATTGCAGGGTCTACCCTGCTTTCGCGGCGATCCCCTGGATGTGCTGGACCGATATTACCAGGCAGCACAGCTTTTCAGGGCTGAGGTGATCGTGCGATTGACCGGGGATTGCCCGCTGATCGACCCGCAGGAAATCGATCGTACCGTGAGGGCTTTTCTTGCTGCGGACGTGGATTTTGCGGCCAACCGTCTCCCCCCGCCGTGGAAGCGCACCACTCCCATCGGAATGGATACGGAAGTGGTCACTTTTGACGCATTGGCGCGGGCATGGCGGGAAGCTGAAGCCAGGTATGCCCGTGAACATGTCATGCCTTACTTGTATGAGCAGGCGGGTCGTTTTGACACGCTGCTGGTTGATCATTCGCCTGACCTGGGTGGGTACCGGTTAACGGTCGACACACCTGAAGATTTAGCTTTGATTCGAGCGATATTTGACCATTTTGATGGCACAGATGAGTTTTCGTTAATGGACATCATAGCATTATTACAAGAAAGACCTGAACTGCTGACACTTAATGCACAAGTGGTTCACAAGGGTTTCCGGGATACAGACACCCGCTTTTGATCTGTTATTTTTGCTGGCAGGTAGGGTTAAGTCTGCACAATCAGCACATGGTATATGGATTATGAACGAGCCATCTTAAATTTATAAACAGGTGGCTTCACTGTTGAGTTGGCCAGCGTTTGGACAAGGCCTGTGTGAATCGGCTGAGGCTTATATCGGTTGTGTGCGGTGTTATAATTTACTCACGGTAACGGCTCAGGCAGCAAGGCTGTTGACATGCGCCCTCGCAGGCTGAGAAGTTCCCACTCTCGATCAAAATGGATAAGCGAGTCATGCACTGTTTTTTATGCGGCTCTAATAAGTATGATAAATTTGAACAGGTGGATTCTTTTGGCTTCCCGCTGATCTACTTTCAATGTGATTCTTGCGGGCTGATTTTCCAATCACCAGATGCAAACCAAGCAACGGATCCACAATTTTACGCCCAGACCTATCGTCAAATCTACCAATCCAGTGTCGACCCGACGCCGAAGGACCTGTGGGTGCAGGAGAATCGCGCCTTAACCCTGGTCAGCCTGTTGAACACACTCAGGGTGGAGGCACCGCAACGCATCCTGGACATCGGCGCTTCTACGGGCTTGCTGCTGAAAACTTTCCGTGAGGCTTTTGGGGGCGAAATCATTGGTGTTGAACCCGGGGATGCATACCGCGCCCATGCTGAACAGCAGGATATCCCGATGTTTGCGTCCATTGAGGCGCTGATCGAGACCAACCCGGCAAAGTTTGATCTGGTCAGCATGATCCACGTTTTGGAGCATTTACCTGACCCCGTGGACGTCCTGCGGATGATCCGCACCGAGTTACTGAATGAGAGCGGGATTTTGCTGTTGGAAGTCCCGAATTTTTATGCCCACGATAGTTATGAACTGGCGCATTTAGCCTGCTATACGCCCCACACCTTACAGGAAGTCTTGCGTCAGGCTGGTTACCATGTGTTCTTTTTTCAGCGGCATGGCTTCCCCCGTTCGTCGATGTTAAACCTCTACCTGACCTTGATGGCGCAGCCCTTGCCTGATGACGTTCCCCTGCCCCCGGTAAAGCCAGACCGTATGGTGCGCTTCAAACGCGCGGCGGGTTTGCTCTATCGCCGTGGCGTGGAGAAGGTCTTTCCCAATCAAGCCTGGCTGCCACTTCCGGACTTTCCACAAACGTGATGCCCATGCCGCTACTGACCTTGTTTACAGCTCCCAAACCCTTTGTGGATCCGCACATCACGGTGATCCAGCAGAATATGCTGCGTAATTGGCTCGCCCTCGGCGACCAGGTTGAGGTCGTGGTAATCGGTGATGAACCCGGTATTGCAGAGAACTGCCAAGCGTTAGGGCTTCTGCATCAGCCTGGGGTGCACTGTAATGAAAACGGCACCCCATTGATCAGCTCAATCTTCGCCCTGGCCCGGGAGGTCAACGCTTCGCCGTTTTTGGCGTACGCCAACGCAGATATCCTGTTCCTCCCGAATTTGTTAAAAGTTTTAGCAGCGGTGGCAGAAGAGAAAGAACGCTTTCTGGCTGTTGGTCAACGCTGGGACGTTGATATCACACAGCCTTTCGATTTTTCTACGGGGTGGGATGTCCGCTTACGTGAATTCGCTTTAGCAAGTGGCATACTTCATAAACAAACAGGTAGCGATTATTTTATCTTTCCGCGGTCATGTTTTCGCGAGATCCCCGATTTTGCTGTCGGCCGGGCGGGCTGGGATAACTGGATGATTTTCAAAGCCCGCTGGGAGCATTGGCCGGTGATTGATTTCAGTCCGTCTGTGATGGTAGTGCATCAAAACCATGATTATCGGCACCTCCCGGGCGGGGTCAGGCATTACCGTTTACCTGAAACGGACAAGAATGTGCAAATTGGCGGCGGCCGCCGCACGATCTTCACGCTCAAAGATGTAACGCATATCGCTGAGGATGATGTGATTAAGCGAAAACCGCTGGATTGGAAATCCTTTTGGCGGGAAGTGGAGATCTTCCCGTTAACCGGTTTACGCTCTCGCGGCTTGGGTTGGCTTTCTTTTGCATTATTTCACCCGGTCAAAGCTTACCAGGAGGTTCGAGGCTGGTTGTATTTAAAATTAAGGAAGTAAATAGACATTTAATGATGATTGAATTGGATGAGTCGTATGCCCCGCATTGGTATTAACCCCTCTCGTGGAAAGACCGTGGATTTTCAACCTGCCCGGACAACCGTCGCGGTGCTGGTCTATGCACCTCACCAAGCCGGATATTTCCAGAGTCGGGGGGATGTCACCAAGGCGACTATTGAGAGCATTCTGGCAAACACACAAGAGCCGTTTGATTTGCTCGTATTTGATAACGGCAGCAGCCCCGAAATGGTGGCTTATCTCGAAGGGCTTTATGAGCAAGGTGCGATCGATTATTTACTCCTCTCCAAGCACAATATTGGAAAATTAAACGCGCTCAATATCATCTTTAATTCGGCACCGGGTGAAATTGTCGCATATACCGATGATGATGTCTTTCACCTACCTAAATGGCTGTCAGCCCATCTTAAAATTATTGACACTTATCCTAATGTGGGCGCAGTGACCGGTTTTTATATTCGTCAGCGGGTCGGTTTGAGTTCTGAGAGCACTGTTGCATTTGCCAGTCAACCTGAGATTAAATCAGAGCGCGGTTTCTTGATCCCCCGGAAGTGGGAGGAGGAGTACCTGGACAACACCGGCCGCAACTGGGAACAATACCAGGCTGAAACAGCTGGGATGGAGGACATCCTTGTTGAATACCATGGGCTGGAAGCCTGGGTGTCAGCCCATCACTTTCAAATGGTGTGTCCGAAGCACGTGATCAAAGAAGTTTTGGTAGATATGATGCCCGACGGCTGGAGCGACCAGGTGATGGGTCGGATGGTTGAACTAGATGACCGGATGGATGCTAAGGGTTACTTGCGCCTGTGTACGAAAGAACAAACCATGCGGTTGATGGGTAATGCGATATCTGGGGATGTGGCGGAACTGGCACAAGCGGCTGGGATCGCGGTGCAATCCGCTGGGCTGGCACAAAAATCAAGGGGTTTAATGGCTTACATCACACGGAATCGGGCGGTCCGCTTTCTGATGCAAAGCGTGGTCAATAAGTTTTATCAATGGCTCAACCAGTAGGTGATCCCTTGATTGGCTGAATTTCAATCAGCTATCTTCCAAGGTGTCATGGTTACCGGAAAGATCAGTCGATTTGTTGAAAGAAACCCGGTGAGAGGAAAACAATTATGAAGTGGTTAATTGTTGGCTTGGGATCGATTGGCAGGCGCCATCTTAAAAACCTGGCGGCTTTAGGGCAAACGGATATTACGCTTTTTCGGACGCACCACAGCACGTTACCGGATGACGAATTGGCCCCTTACCCGGTAGCGACGTCCTTTGCGGCTGCCCTGGCTGACAAACCAGATGCCGTGATCATTGCCAACCCCACAGGCCTACACTTGGATGCCGCCATCCCGGCGGCCGAGGCGGGCTGTCATTTACTGCTAGAAAAGCCGGTGGCAGCCAAACTGGACCAGCGGGTCAACGTGTTAAAGCGGGCGGTGGACCAGGCTGGGGTTGCAACCCTGGTCGGATTTCAATTCCGGTTTCATCCCGTTTTAGAAAAACTGAAAGCAGCCCTCGATGGGGGTGTCATCGGTCGGCCGCTCACTTTCCGAGCGCATTGGGGTGAGTATTTGCCTGGATGGCACCCCTGGGAAGACTATCGCCAGAGTTATGCCGCTCGCAGCGACCTGGGAGGGGGTGTGGTGAATACGCTCAGTCACCCTTTGGATTACGTGCGCTGGTTGTTTGGTGAGGTGGATTCCCTGTACGCCCTCACCGGTCAGGTCTCAGACCTGGATGTGGATGTGGAAGACCTGGCTGAGATCACCTTGACGTTTGAGAGCGGTGTGGTGGGTTCAGTGCATTTGGATTATTATCAACAACCGCCAGCCCACTGGCTGGAGATCACCGGCACCCAGGGCCAGGTTCGCTGGGACAACGGGACCGGCATCGCCCGGATCTATACCGCTCATGAAGACCGCTGGGAGAACATCGAACCGCCGCTTGGTTTTGGGCGGAATGACCTGTTTTTAGCTGAAATGCGACATTTCTTGTCAGTGATTATCGATGAAGCGCCTTCCCGCTGCAGCCTGGAGGACGGGATTAAATCCCTTGTGCTGACCACAGCGGTCCACGAATCTGCACGGATGGGCATCAAAGTTGAAATCCCGCACCTAACCTGATTTATCCCCGACTGATCGGTGGAAAGGTATCGACCTGGTCTTCGGCGGCTTTGGGTCACGCTTTTATCCCATGCGGGTATAATATCCAACGACAATGATTTGAGTTTTCAAGGATCAAATATTGAAATTAATTGAAAAATTTTCATTAGAAGGTAAAACAGCCCTGGTGACTGGCGGCGCGGGTTTGCTGGGTAAGCAATTCACCCAAGCATTGGGCGAGGCGGGTGCGAAGGTTGT
>JAHYJN010000053.1 GCA_019428905.1 Candidatus Brevefilum sp. | reverse complement strand
CAAGCCAACCTCATCCATATGGGCAATGAACAGTATCTTTTTGCCTTCCCCCGGTTTTCGCGCGGTCAGATTGCCAATCGCATCTTTGCGGATCTGCCATCCTGCCTTTGGTAATGCTTCTTTGATCACTTGGGCGACAGAAAACTCACGTCCAGATACACCGGAGGTGTCAACCAATGATTTAATGGTAACAATATCTTCGGCGCTTATTTCATCGATCACTGCGTATCTCATCCATTCGTTTAGATTTTTGGGCAATAACGTCGGCATTGCCAACATCTTTTCGGTAGCGTAATTCAGGGATTGGGTTTCGTGTCAAGAATTCATCAATGTGTGTCGAAACCTCACCTGGATCAACGCCCAAACCGACCATCCCGAGCGTACGCGATCCCAGCGCTAGCCATTCGGATGGACCCGTCTTTTCCACCGACCCGTGAATCAGGATCAACCCGGCCTGCTCAACAACCTCACTATCAAGTAAAAAGGGTACTGGTTGACCGATTGGGTCCGGATAAGCATTGGGAACAAGGTATTTTGAAACAGAAGCTTGTGATACAAAAGCCACATCGTCTGGATTGAGCTGTCCAGTGGCTACTTGATAAAAGATTTTCACAGGATCACAATCGAGGACTGCCATCAAATTCAAGGCTTCAGGGTCACCTAATCGAACGTTAAATTCAATCAATTTGATCCCCGATTCCGTCACCATGAATTGACCATAAAGAAATCCTCGATAAGAGGCACCGGTCGTCTTCTCAAGAGCCACCACGACCTCTTGCAAAAATACGTCAGCTTGCTTTAGTTCACCAATTTCAACAAACGGCAGTCGGCCATCAGCCATACTGTAAGCGCCCATCCCACCGGTCATTAGCCCTTGATCACCATCATAAGCGTATTTAAAATCTTGCATGAGCGGGACAGGCACTAAAACCTCATCGGAGACAAAAGCCATTCGTGAAAATTCTTCCCCAATCACGCATTCTTCCAGCAACACTTCCCCGTCACTCTCAATCAAGTGGGATATGTAATTTAAAGTATCCTGGTCGTCTTGAAGCTGGATGCCCATCACCCGTACGCCCTTACCGCCAGTTAATCCCAGGGGTTTGACCACAATTTGGCCCACCTCATCCATAAATGCCTTAGCCTCATCAACAGATGAGGTAGATAACCAAGCCGGCGATCCCCAGCCGATTTCATTCCGCAATAGATGCCGCATGAAGGATTTATCACCCTCTAATCGAGCTTGTGCTTGTGTGGGACCAACAGTGGGAATTCCTTTTGATCGCAATTCATCGACGATACCCAGCATAAGTGTTGCCTCTGGGCCTACCACCACAAAATCTACCTGGTGGTTAGTGAAAAAGTCGATAATGGCATGGGGATGACTGAAACCGGTCTCTTGATAGGCTGAAGCGAGATTCATAATTCCGCTGTTCTTGCCTTGAGCTGCGACAAATAGCCGTGTTTCGGGGTTTGCGCATAATCCTCGAGCAATGGCATGCTCTCGACCACCGTTTCCAATTAATCCAACCTTCATCGCACCTCAATCATAAAAATAACAGCTAATTGCGCACTGAACGCATTGAAAAATCATACAAATCACTGCGGTAATAGATCTTTTTATACTCAATAGGGATATCCCGCTCCAAATAAGCAACACCTTCAAGAAACAGTAACGGTGTTCCGACGTCAATCTCCAAAGGTTCCGCTTCCGACTGACGTGCAATGCAGGGCTTGATATACTGGTTTTGCCAGGTGATTTTCAGATGATATTCTTGTTCCAATACTGTAAAGAGGGATCGTTTTGAAAAATCGTAACGATCAAGTCCCTCGCACAAACGCAAAGGCAGATAAGATCTTTGGTAAGCCATCGGGTGATCATCTCCGTAACGTACTCTGCTCAGTTGATAAACCGGGTCACCATCGTCAATGCCCAAAGCGTGAGCAAGTTGAGCATCTGCCTGAATCGAATTAAAGCACAGCACTTTAGAGCTGGGTGACAAGCCTTTGTAGCTCATCTCTTCTGAGAAGCTGGTCAACCGATGTAAGCCAAACTCAACAATACTTTTCGGAACAAATGTGCCCTTACCCTGGATGCGAATAGCTAAACCATCACGAACTAAATCTTCGATGGCACGTTGAGCGGTATTCCGGCTGACAGAATATTCAACCATCAAATCATTTTCAGATGGTAATAAATCACCGGCTGCATAACCACCGTTCTTAATTTGATTCCGAAGAATATCTGAGATTTGCAGGTAAAGGGGTTTGTAGCTTGTCGGATCAATACTGTTTGCCAATGCATCCTCTTCAGGTCAGGCAGTTGACAGGAATAAGGGTTGTTGGGTCAACCCAATAAGCTTGCATTTAGATGCGATTATACAATAAGGATGCTTTTCCTGTCAAATCGAATTTTTCCACCAACAGAGGGAATTAATCACATGCTATAATATTTCACGGTTGTTATTTGATCTTTACCCACAAGCATACGCAGGAGACAAAATGATTGAAGAACAATGGATTGCTTATGGAAAATTAGATTTAAAAGTGGAAGCAGAACAGTTACAAGATGAGGGCGCTTATCTTCCTGACGACTTTGCGCATCAGATGCAATCACTCCTAACCTTCACAGGACCTGAAAACCAGACTTTTCGGTCCAAAGTGCAAAATCTGCTTGAGCAAAGTGCATACCTGCCAACAAAATCCAGGTTTCCTTATCATGAACCCTCAGACCTGGCCGCAATTCAAGCGGCAAGACCAAGTTCAAAAACACTAGAAAACGGCATTGAACTTACAGACAAGGAATTTTACAATCGCGTTTATGGTGCCTGGCTGGGACGTTGCAGCGGATGCCTGTTGGGTATACCGATTGAGGGATTATTTATCCAGGATTTCTGGCCTTACTTAAAGCACATCAACCAATATCCATTAAATCGCTACTTAGACTCAAGCATTCCAGATGAACTCAAAGCAAAATATACCTTCGTAACCGACCGTGGTTATATCGATGAAATTGATCACATGGTTGAGAACGACGACACCAATTACACTGTCATCTCACTGGCAGTTATGGAAAAATATGGATGGGATTTTCAACCAGAGGATGTAGCTGCATTCTGGTTAAATAATCTCCCTGCCTACCATACCTTCACAGCCGAACGAGTAGCTTACCGCAATTTCCTCTTATTGAATCACCCACCTGATTCTGCTACCTATTGCAATCCATACCGCGAATGGATCGGCGCACAAATCAGGGGGGATTTCTGGGGCTATGTTAGCCCTGGTAATCCAGCCAAAGCAGCAGAACTCGCTTGGCGGGATGCCTGCATCAGCCATGTTAAGAATGGCATTTATGGAGAGATGTGGGTGGCAGCCATGTGCAGCGCGGCTGCTGTATTAGATACACCGCGCCAGGTTTTAGAGGCTGGCGTGGGCCAAATCCCTGAAAACTGCCGTCTGGCTGCCAATATCCATGAAGTAATTGAGTGGTACGATTCCGGCAAAGACGTTCTGGACGCTCTCGCCTTAATTCATCAGCGTTGGGATGACACCAATCCGCACCACTGGTGCCATACACTCAGCAATGCACAGATTGTCACTTTGGGATTATTATGGGGTGAAAATGATTTTGAAAAGTCCATTTCCTGGGCAGTCACAGCGGGCATCGATACCGATTGCAATGGTGCGACCGTTGGATCGGTGATTGGTATGCTACACGGTGCTAATAAATTACCGTCTAAATGGATTGACCCATTAAACGACAGGCTTGACACTGGGATCAGCGGTTATCAACACGTTCGTATATCAGATCTCGCACACCTCACCCTTGAGTTTGCAAAAAAAAGTAGTTTTACGCCAAACACATAACAAGGTGTACACTGATAAGTATTTCAATGAAAAGCCCCTAACTTTTCTGGGGGCTTTTTGTGTAAATACCTTTTCACACACATCGATGGCATTACCTTTTCTTCTAATGCGAGATTGCATGATAGTGACAGCACCGATTTAAATTCTTCCAACCAGCTGATGATACAATTATTCATCAGCCTTCCAGGTTTAGGGTAATATTTATTAAGCAACAGGTAACCATCAGAAGTAATACCTATGCGAAACACGCGACAAATTACATGCTTATCCGAGGTCTGATTTGAATAAAACTCGCTTTATCATCATCGCCATAACCCTCACGGTCCTCAGCCTGGCGTGGCTGCTGCTCACACCCACCCTCTTCCCGGTTGCGGACGCAGATGCCTCCCGTTCAGCGCCGCATCGGGGCTTCTACGCGCCGTCCTTCACGCTGGAAACACCCCAGGGAGACCAGCATGCGCTGGAAGATTACCAGGGGCAACCGGTATTGGTATTCTTTTGGGCTTCCTGGTGCTCCGTCTGTAAGTCAGCAATGCCAGGCTTGGAATCCGTCTACCAGGAATTTAGTCCTCAAGGCTTCACCATCCTGGCAGTAAATACCACCACCCAGGATATCCTTTCATCAGCCGTCAATGAGTTCGCATCCAAGGGCTATACCTACACCATGCTGCTCGACCAAGATGGGTCAGTCACCAACGCATACCGCATGCGCGCCGTACCGACCTCCGTACTCGTCGGGCCAGATGGCCGGGTCACAGACGTGGTCATCGGTTCCGGCATCAGCGAAGGCTTCTTGCGCGCCCGTCTCAGCCAGCTATTAGCACAGGAGAGCGAGTAAACCCATGTTTCCAATCATCAACATTGGCCCTCTTGCCATCCAGGCTTTTGGTTTGATCCTACTGCTGAGTTTCTTTACCGGTTCATGGTTGGCAGCCAGGTTTTCAGCCGGCTTGGGCACCAACACCGACGTAATTGAAAATAGCATCCTGGTCGGCCTGATCGCTGGCCTGCTGGGTGCACGCATTGGGTTCTTGCTTAAAAATCCGGCTGTGTTTGTTAACAATCTTTTTAGCCTGGTTTCGCTGACCCCCTCCATGTTGGACGTGAGTTTTGGCATTTTGGTGGGTTTATTGACCGCCCTGATCATCGCCCAGAAAAAATACCTGCCCTTGTGGCCGACCCTCGACGTCCTGACCCCCTTCTTCCTGCTGATTTTTGCCGGCGTCCACCTGGCAAATTATGCCAACGGGGACGGATTTGGCATCCCCACCCTCCTGCCCTGGGGTATCCAACTCTGGAACGCCACCCGCCACCCTGTTCAGCTGTATGCACTTCTGCTTGCCGGGGTGCTCTTCGCTTGGTTGATATGGCACACGCGCCTGCTCAAAACGACCGGTTTCAACCGCAGCGGGGTGCTGTTCAGCGTCATCCTGGGCGGGATGGCCATCATAACACTATTTACCCGTGCTTTTACGGCTGAAAAAATCCTCTTAGGCGCAATTGATTTCAACCAAGCTGTCAGTTTTGCTGTACTTCTTGCCAGCCTGGGCTTGATTTACACCCGCGCCTTTCCCAATCGTAAAAAAGTCAGTGTCATCATCAGTATGGGGTCAAATGTCGACCCTCACACGCAATTATCCAAAGCGGTTGAGGTCATCGCTGAAGAATTTCGTCTCCGGCGCACATCAAGCCGTTACCAGACCCAGGATGTGCTGGAGGGTCACCAAGCGCAAGATTTCATCAACCAAGTGATCGAGGTTGAAACCGAACTTGCTTATCCTGACCTGGTCAAACAGCTTAAAGCGGTCGAGGTGTCACTTGGTAGGCAGCCTGGCAATAAGATCACCGTTGCCCTCGACCTGGACGTCCTCACCTACGGCAGCGAGGTTTTCACGATCCAAGGTAAACACATTCCCGACCCGGGTATGTTAAAATATCGGTACATTGCATTGCCCTTGGCCGAGATGTCACCTGATTTTCGACACCCGGGCAATGGGATGAGCATCCGGGATATCCTGGAAAAAATCACAGATGACACACAGGTTCTCAAGATAAACGAGGTGGAAAATGGAATTGAAATATAAAACAGCTCTGGTGACCGGCGGCGGCGTGCGGTTGGGACGGGCCTTTGCGCTTGCCCTAGCCAAAGAGGGCGCCAACCTGGTTGTGCATTACAACAGTTCTGCCGCCCCTGCCCTTGAGACCGTTCAAATCGCTAAGTCCTTTGGTGTTGAGGCTGTCGCAGCAGGCGCAGATTTCACCGACCTGGATGCCGTAGAAGCCCTGTTTCCCCAAGCTGTCGAACGCTTTGGTTGCGTGGATATCCTCATTAACAACGCTGCCATCTACCTTAAAAGCTCTGGCTTAGAAACCGATCGTGATACCTGGGAAAAGCAGTTCAAAATCAACCTGCAAACGCCCTTCACCCTCATCCAGGCTTTCGCCCGGCAGCTGCCAAGTGAACGCCTAGGCCGGGTCTTGAATATCGCCGACGCCCAGATCCGCCAGCATCAGCCGGACCATTTTGCTTACCGGTTGACGAAAATGTCACTGGTTGAGATGACCCGCATGTTTGCCCTCGAGCTGGCGCCTCGCATCACCGTCAATGCGCTCGGCTTGGGCATCATGCTCCCACTAGCGGGGAAAGAGGATGTCGATCTGAGGGCGTACGCGCAAAAATACGTCCCCCTTAACCGCATCGGCAGCCCAGAAATTGCCGTTGAAAACGCCCTTCACCTGATCAAGAGTGACTTCACCACGGGCGCTTTTCTGACTGTTGACGGTGGACAATACCTCTAAGCTTACGATCGTCCAGTTATGGGGACAGCAGCACCGCTGATCGCATCTGATGCTGGCGAAGATAAGAACAGGATCACCTGGGCCACCTGCTCAGGTGTGACCCACTTGGTGAAATCCGAATTAGGCATCGCCTGCCGGTTTTCTGGGGTGTCGATCGTCCCTGGCAGGATACAATTCGCCTGGATATTGCTGGCCTTTAATTCCGCCGCCATGCTCTCCGTCAACCGCAGCACAGCCCCTTTCGCTGCCGCATACGCGCCCATCTTGGCTCCGCCTTTCAAAGCAGCGCCTGAGCCAACCGTGACAATCTTACCCTGTTCAGCCGTCAACATGCCCGGCACAAACGCCGCCGCAGCGTTCAAGAGCGAAATCACATTGATATTCATCATCCTCGCCCAGGTTTCGGCAGAGATTTGGTCAACGCGCTCCCCCATCGCAAACCCCCCAACCGTGTTGACCAGCACATCAACCCGGCCAGCCTCGGCTTGGATCTGTTCGCCCAGCGCAATCAACGACTCACGGTCAGTGAGGTCCACGTTTTCGTAAATATGTAACCTACCGCTCGTTTCAGGGAACATCTCTACCAACCGTCCCTGGCGGTGATCCAAGGCGCACAACGTGCCGCCTGCCGCTAAGAAAGCCTCCACCACAGCTCGGCCCAGGTTGCCGGCTGCACCGGTAACCACAATCACTTTATTTGTAAAATCAAACATGGTCTTCCTTTCTTTCCTGTAGTTTCTACGCTAATTCTACCGGAACAAGCCAGGTTTTATCCAACCACTGCTGCCACTGCTGATCTGGGATGCCCAGCGCTGCTGCTTCTGCCTGTGAAACCAAAGCCGATTTGCGCAGCATATCGGTCAGGACCCGGTCTTCCTCATAGGTACCGCGAAAATCGTGAAAAATCCGTTTCCCGTCAATATCGCACCACGGCGCCAGGGCAAAGGGTTGATGCTCGCTAAGTTGCGGTGGGATAAATTGGAGCGGTTCACGTTTTTTACAGTTGATGATAATTTCACGGTAGCTGGTTACCTGGTGCTGAAAATCCATCTGCGTTTTTATGTACTCCAGCACGTCCGCCGGATTAGGCCCCTCACCTGTCAGGTAAGCCAGCAGCTGCTCCACAGCGGCATCTATATCCCCGTAATTAACCTTGCCGATCAAGTCATCCGGCATGTTTGTGCGGTGCACACCTACCTTAGCGACGATGCTGTGGGTGCCGCATGCCAACGACTCGTAAGCCACATTACCAAAGGCTTCCACAAAATTACCCAGGCTCAACGTGGCATAACCCAGGCTATACAAGGCTGGCATCTGGCTTTGCGGCATCCATGGTGTGAAAACAAAACGGTCAGAGACGCCCAGATCTTTCATTAATTGGGTCATTTCCTGGTAGAAGGCAGATTCACCGCTGGAGACCATTGAATCAATCCATTCGGGAATCAAGACTTTGACATTTCTCAACCCATGCCGGTTGACCAGCTGATCGACCACTTGGATCGTCTCCGGCAAGCCTTTCCCCGGCTCAGGCCGGTGCGGATGCAGCAAAATCGTGTCTCGCTGCGGGTCCACACCTAAAGCTTTAGCCAGCCTGGCTGTCTCGACCGGTTTGAACATCTCAAAATCAATCCCGTTATTGACATGATGTAACCGGTCCAACAACCCCGGAAAGTACCGCCCGGCAGAATACTTAACAACATCGGTTGAGTACTTCGAGACGCAGATCACCTCGTCAGGTTTGCCCACAAACGTGCCTAAAACCGACTCGGGGTAAATATTATCGCGGAAGGAGGTAACCGTCGGGATTTCTTTATACACATCCGGTACCAGGAACTCACCATCGTGGATGTAAAACCGGTCTGCCCCGTCCAATGCTGCGGACACCCGTTCAACGATCAGCCCCAGATCCGCCCCGCTGATGGCGTACGGCTGGGGAAAAGGCAAGTGAAATGGCAGGGTCGGCGACACATGCACATTTTCAGCCCATTCAAACCCGGCCGAATCCTGACCGCCCTGCGCACATAGGAGTTGCACCTGGTGCCCAGCCTTTCCTAGCGCACGGGTGATGTGATACAGATGTTTGGATGCCCCGCCAGTGATCAGGTCGGGAAAAACCGGATTGATTGAAAAAGCGACAACTTTCATTGCACCTCAGATCTGGTTTTATCGGTACAATGTAACCACTCGGTCAATTCTGCTGTTGAAAGGTAAGTGGTATGGCGGCTTCGCCGCCACACCACACCCCGCCCTTTTTCTCTCGCATACTGAGTAGTCACGGTACAATTACTGGAAAAGAAAGTGACCATCAATGGATAAAGTCTTTATCAAAAATTTGCAGGTTTTGGGCATCCTAGGGATCCATGCCCATGAACAGCGCACCCCGCAGCCAATCCGGATCAGCGCTGCTGCTACGACGGATATCACAGCCGCTGCCCGAGCTGATGATATCAGGCAGACGGTCAATTATTCGACCCTGGCGAAGCAGATCAACGCTTTCATCGATGCCAACCCCAGCCTGACGATTGAAGCCCTGATCGAAGCCCTGGCTGCCGAGATCTTGACCGATGAACGCATTCAAACCATCTGGTTGCGGATCGAAAAACCAAACGCGGTACCCGCCGCCGAAACTGTTGGGGTAGAGATCACCCGCTCACGCCAGGCTTAAAAATGTAATCTTTCTGCTCCCCGCGAGATATTATCCAAAAATTCCATCCGGGTCGAAAGATCCTCACGGAATTTACCCAGCATGGCGGAGGTCGTCATGCGGGCATCATGCTTCTTGACGCCGCGCAGCATCATGCACATATGTAAGCCCTCAACCACCACGGCCACACCTTTGGGCTTGAGCACGACATCAATGTAGTCCGCAATTTGAGTCGTCATCCGCTCCTGCACCTGCAGCCGTTTCGAGAACAGGTCCACGATCCGGGGGATTTTCGAAAGGCCTATCACCTTGTCGCTGGGGATATATGCCACATGCGCCCGACCCATAAAGGGCAGCATGTGATGTTCGCACATACTGGAAAATTCAATATCGCGCACGATCACCATCTGGTCGTAAACGACATCAAACACTGCATTATTAATCAATGCTTTTGGGTCCATGCGATAGCCGCTCAGTAATTCTTTATAAGCCTTTGCGACCCGCTGCGGCGTCCGCTGCAAGCCTTCTCGCTCTGGGTTCTCGCCAATCCCCACCAAGATCTCTTCTACGGCTTTTTCGATGCCTTTGATATCCATTTCTTCCTGGCAAAACAAATCTGCTGCTAAGGCTAAGGGATCATTACAATCTACATTCATTATCAACCTCCAATTAAATTAGCTCAATTTCTCTCTCATAATAATCGAAATACTTAATAAATAAACGGCTTGTACAAAGTTATGTGTACAAGCCGTACGCTTCTGATCTTGGCTTTATCCGATCTCGGGGATGATAATGCCGTAGCTGTCGTCACGGCGCCGGTAAAGCACATTAAATTCGCTGGTATTGGCGTTGTAGAAGATAAAGAAATTCTCATGCCCCAATAGTTTCATTTGTTCCACTGCTTCAAGTTCATCCATCGGGACCAGCATGAAGCGTTTGCGCCGGGCAATCACAGGCTCTTCTTCAACTTCGAATGCTTCCTCTGCTGGCATTTCAATCACGTCTGTGATCGTCTGTCCGTCACCCCGACCGCGGCCGCGTTTACCTTTAAAGCGGCGAATCTGCCGGCGCATCTTATCAAGCGCGGCATCTACCGCTGAAAAAATGCTGTCAGAACGTTCCTCTGAGCGCAAGATAAACCCCTTGCCGCGCAGGGTGAGTTGTGCGACATAGCGGTCGCTGGCGTTTCTGGCTGTCTTGGCATGCGAAAGGTCAACTCGGCATTCATCGACCTCGTCCAGGAATTTTTCGAGCTTTTCAACTTTTGTCACAACGTAATCATTCAACCGATCGGTGAGTTCTAAGTTTTTGGTGAAAATATCAATCTTGACAGTCATTTTTGCCTCCATTCAATTAATTGAGTTGACCAAATTATACTAGATGCCGGGTCAGATTGGGGACACCGGCACGCAAAGCAAACCGCCCAAGTGTCAGGCAGTACACACCTTCAGCCCCCGCATCCAGCAAAGCACCCGCACAGGCTTCCATCGTCGACCCGGTCGTCATCACATCATCAACCATTAATACCACTTTGCCAGCCACCACATCGAGGTGCGCCTTGAAAGCCCCAGCCACGTTACGGCGCCGTGCCTCCCCTGAAAGCCCGACCTGGCTGGGCGTATCCCGGATGCGCTCAATCCCAAAGGGATGATAGCGCCTGCCCAGGCGCGCCGCCAGGGGTTTGGCAATACAGGCCGCCTGGTTGTAACCTCGCTCGGCCATCCGCATGGGGCTGAGGGGCACGGGCATCACCAGGTCAGGCGCCCAGCCTCCTTCTGCCACCAGCGCAGCTAGCGAATCGCAGAAGAACTCCCCCAAACCTTGGTTGCTATCATACTTTAGGGCATGGATGCAGTCACGCATGACACCCTCGTAAACCGCCAGGTTGCGCATGGCGCGATAAGGCGGCGGGTTGGCCTGGCAATCCGCACATAGCTCACACCCCCTTTTCAGCGGCTCCCCGCAGATGACACACCGTTTTCCTGTGAGATACCGGATTTTGACCTGGCAGTCTGCGCATAACCGGAAACCAGGCTCTCCACAACTGGCGCACACAGGCGGGTAGATCCAATCCAGTGTCTTCCAAAATCCTTTATAGACATAATCTACCACTTGAGTCTTCAACGCTGTTTCGCCTTAATTGGATTTTTCCTTTTTGTGAAAACTTATTGTAGAGACTGAAGAAAATTCTGCCATGCCATCACCAGGGCTGGTCTCAGTAACAGGTAAATTGTGATCAAAACGAGGATCGCTAAAATCGCGATCAGGATCCACTCGATCCAACCCATCCCCCGGTTATTGGGCAGTTTGCGCATACGTCCTCCATTGAATTGACTTATGCCTATTATAACTAAGAAATGGTGAATAGTGAGTAGTGGGTGGTGAATGGGTCAAACATTTGTCTGGCACGAGGTAGTAGGGATGAGGTACCAGGAATGAGGAAGATATCCCAACATTCTGGCTTAGAGCAAGCAACCGAAGCTTCTATAGACAAATTTTTTCTCCCCCTGCTTTCGGGGTGCTGAGGGATGCTTCAGGTGTTCCCGTGGCAAACATCACTGAGCAATTTCAGCTTGAGATCTATTTTTTCTCCCCCTGCTTGCGGGGACTGGGGGATGCTTCTGGTATTCCCGTGGCAAGCATAACTGTGCAATTTCAGCTTGAGATCTATTTTTTCTCCCCCTGCTTGCGGGGACTGGGGGGGGATCCTTCGGGTATTCCCGTGGCAAGCATAACTGATCAATTTCAGCTTGAGATCTATTTTTTCTCCCCCTGCTTGCGGGGACTGGGGGGATGCTTCTGGTATTCCCGTGGCAAGCATAACTATGCAATTTCAGCCTGAGATCAATTTTTTCTCCCCCTGCTTGCGGGGGGCTGGGGGGGAAAAATCCCTTATGAAATCTATGATTTGTCCACCCAAAATACAACCGACTAAGCAGTAGATTCCTAATCCCTACCACCTACTACCTACTACCTTATACCAAAAAACTGGACAAAATCTCCATACACAACGTCCTTTTCACCATTCACCATTCACCATCCCAAATGGTATACTTTTCCAGCAGATTTGATTAATATCTAACATGAGGCCGCACACTTTGACCACACCAACTAACCCCAAAAACCTCACCGCCAAACAAATCCTGGCTACCTGGCTGCCCCTCGTCGCTAGCTGGCTGCTGATGAGCATCGAGCTCCCTACCATCAACGCCTTTGCAGCCCGCCTGCCCGACGCCGAAGTCAACCTGGCCGCTTACGGCGGTGTCGTCTTCCCCATTGCGCTGACCATCGAAGCGCCAGTGATCATGCTGCTGGCGGCAGCCACCGCCCTCAGCCGGGATTGGCGCTCATACCAGCAGCTCAAGAAGATCACGTTGTGGATGGGCGGCATCCTGGCTGCCCTGCACCTGCTGGTGGCCGTCACCCCCATCTATGACTTCATCGTCAACGTGATCCTGCAAGTGCCCCCGGAAGTGGTCGAACCCGGTCGGTCCGGCCTGCTGTTCCTCACTCCGTGGACCCTTGCCATAGCCTACCGCCGCTTCCAGCAGGGGACCATGATCCGCTTTGGCCACTCAAAGATGGTCGGTGAGACCACCGCCGTACGGCTGGTGACTGGCGTAATCGTCCTAGCCATTGGCTATGCGATCGGGTCAATCCCCGGCGCTACCCTGGCGGGGCTGACCCAGGGGCTGGCTGTCAGCGCAGAAGCAGCCTATGCCGGGCTGCGCATCCGCAAGATCCGCCACCTGATCAAAGACGCTCCCCCTGCCGAAAAACCCCTCACCCCCAAGCGCTTCATCACCTTTTACGTCCCCTTGGCAATTACATCGTCCATATGGCTGCTGTGGCTGCCCCTGATCAGCGGCACCGTCTCCCGCATGCCCGACCCGATCGAATCCCTGGCCGTGTGGTCGGTGGCCACCGGGCTGATCTTCATGTTCCGCACCCCGGGCGTGGCCTACAACGAAGCCGTCGTCGCCCTGCTGGAGGAGCCCTGCGCCTTCCCCATCTTGCGTAAATTTGCCCGAACCGCCGCCTTGGTGACCACCGGCATCGCTGCTGTGTTTGTCGCCACCCCCCTCTCACGTTTTTACTTCACAGTCATCGCCAACCTCCCCCCAGACCGGGCAGAGACCGCCCGGCTGACTCTGCTCATCGCCGTGCCCCTGGCCATCTTCAGTGTGTACATCAGCCTCTACCAGGGAATCATCGTCCAGCAGGAAAAGACCGGTCCCGTAGCCGAGGCTGTGGCTGTATTCTTGCTCGTGCTGGCCGTGGTGATGATCACCGGTGTGATTACCGCACCCTTCAAAGGCGTGTATATGGCCTCATTTGGTTTCACCGTTGCCCACGTGGCACAGGCCGTGTGGTTGTTCTTTCGCAGCCGCAAGCAGCGCCGCGAACTAGCGGTTTGCAGTTAATCATGGGGTCATAAGTGCGAATTAATGATCATATTTTCAACATCGTGTAGAGGCGACGCACGCGTCGCCCAATTTCCATGGCGCTCAGTTCAACCCACATCTTGGGGATTAATTATACGTAGGGTGAGCACTGATCTTGTGCCCACCATTTTATGAACACAAATCCCGAGGATAATAATCCGTTAAGATATCCAGTTTGATGCTGAACAGCAAATAAACGATGTTCTCCAGATCCTCTGGATTTAAAACATTTTTCTTAAGACCCCCGGGATTTCCGCATCAGAGCAAATAACCACTTGTTCAATCCTGCCGTTGAAATTCCTTCATGCGCTGCTTCTTAAAATCCCGGGGGTCTGTGTTTAAATCCTTTCTCTACACCTCCCGGTGAAGCAACCTTTCTGTCAAAGCGGCCAATGCTTCTCCATCCTCATTCTTTTCGGGGAAAACACGCTCCAAATGCTCAAACGCCTGCCGGGTGAACCCCGCCGCCTGCGCGCTGACGTACTCCCGCGCCCCACACGCCGCCAGCAGGTCCGCCATCGCCGCCACCTGCCCCTCATCCGGGTTCGCCTCGTGCCACAACGCGCGAAACTCGGCACTTGCACGTAAGCCGTACAAGGCCGGCAGGGACTTCTTGCGCGCCAGCAAATCGCTGGCCGCTGACTTGCCCGTCACTGCAGGGTCACCCCAAATACCCAAGGCATCGTCCTGGATCTGGAACGCCATCCCCAGGTTCTCGCCATACGCCGCCAACCCGCTGACCGTCGCCTCGTCCGCCCCCGCTGCCAGACCACCAACCGGCGCCGCAAAGGCGATCAGCGCGGCCGTCTTGCCCTGGATCATCGCCAGGTAAGTCTCCAGCTCGACCACCTCCTCTTCCTCGAATGCCATATCCAGGTACTGCCCCCGGGTCAGGCGCAGGCAAGTGTGGTTCAGCTCGCGCGCCGCCCGTGCCGCGATAGGCTCACCGCACGTCTCAACCAAGCCCAAAAGCGCTAGCTGGGCGATGCTGAACAGCGCGTCCCCGGCGTTGACCGCCTGGGCCACCCCCCAGCGCGTCCACAACGTCGGCCGACCATGACGTATTGGAGACTGGTCTTCGATATCATCGTGGATCAGGGTGAAGTTGTGCAGCAGCTCGACCCCCACGGCCGCCGGCATCGCCGCAGCATACGCCCCACCGCAGGCGCCAGCGCATAATAAGGTAATCACCGGGCGCAGCCGTTTGCCGCTTCCGCAATCACCCTCCGCCCAGCCCATGTGGTAGGTCAGCATCTCCCGCAATCCAAGGCTGTGACCAAAATCCAGCGACCCCAGGAAGGCCTGCAAATTTGCTTCAATCTCCGGGACCAGCCCAGCCAGTTTTGCTTCTAGTGTCATCGCTTTAGCCCCTTTGTAAAGTTGATCTGAGTTTATCGGGGGTCATCTCGGCCAGTGAGCGCGCCCCGCAAGCGAACATGGCAATCCGCGCCTGGTCGACCATCATCCCCATTGTTTTCACCGTCGCCTCCAGCGACTCGTTCGCCGCCTTCAGGAACGGCTCCGCCATGCCGCCCAGGCTGGCGCCCAGCGCCAGGCACTTGGCCACATCCACCCCCGTGCGCAGGCCGCCCGAGGCAAACACCGGCCGGTCCTTGAAGACCTGCCTCACCGCCAGCAGCGACTCGACCGTCGGGATGCCCCAGTCGGCGAACACACCCGCCGTAGCCGCCCGGTACGGGTCTGGGTTGCGGTACATCTCCACCTGCGACCACGAGGTGCCACCCGCGCCGGCCACGTCCAGCGCGTCGACCCCCGCCGCGTACAGCAGCCGCGCCGCCGCGTCCGACAAGCCCCAGCCGACCTCCTTGACGATCAATGGGACCCCCAACGCTGCCTTGACCTGAGCGATCTTGTCAGCCAGACCGCGGAAGTCCACATTGCCTTCGGGTTGCAGCGCCTCCTGCAGCGGGTTGAGGTGCAGGATCAGCCCATCCGCCTCGATCATCTCCACCGCCCGCCGGCATTCATCGATCCCGTAGCCATAATTGAGCTGAACCGCCCCCAGGTTGGCCAGCAGCAAAACCTTAGGTGCATACCGCCGCACCTGGAAGCCCGCCGCTAAGCTCGGATCCTCGATCGCCGCCCGTTGGGACCCGACACCCAGCGCCAGCCCGACCTCAGCGGCCGCTTCTGCCAGGTGACGGTTGATGCGCGCCGCATTCGCGGTGCCCCCGGTCATCGAGGAGACCAATAGAGGCACGCCCACTTCAACGCCAAACAGCGTCTGTCGCAGGTCGACCTCGGCCAACGAAAGCTCAGGCAGCGCCTGGTGGACAAAGCGGTAGCCTTCCAGCCCGCTCGTCAGGCGGGAGGCAACATCCTTTTCCAGGTTGATGTAGATATGCTCGTCTTTGCGCTGGGGAATTTGCGTGTCTTTTTTCATCTTTGCGTGTTAATCATCCTTGAGATCACGATTAAGCCTTGACAGTTTGCCAATGCTTGTTAGAATTTTAAACATTATAAACCACATAGGAGGCAGTTCATGTCCGATACATTAAACCAGGTCAAAGAAGTCATCGCCGATGTTTTGAAGATCGACACTGAAAATATTACCCCGGAAACCCGTTTCATTGAAGATTTGAAAGCCGATTCAATGGACCAGTTCTTCCTGATCGACGGGCTCTGCGAAAAGTTCGATATCGCCATCTCGGATGACGAAGCCCGGGGTATCC
>JAHYJN010000052.1 GCA_019428905.1 Candidatus Brevefilum sp. | reverse complement strand
CTATACCCTCTCACCCTCAAAAGAGGATGGGGACAACGATGCCATCAGTGCTTATGACGCCTCCTTTGCCCTGCAGCATGATGTCGGGCTGATCGCTCTCAGCGGGTACCCGGCCATTGCGGCAGATGTGAATAAGAACGGTCAAATCACCGCCATGGATGCCTACTACATCTTGCAGAAAGCAGCCGGGGTGATCACACTGCCGTTCCCAGGGGCTGGCGTTGCCTGGACCTTTGACCCCGCACAGCGCACAATCGCTGACCTCAATCAACATGTGACCGGCCAGGATTTCACCGCTATTTTACTGGGTGATATCTCCGGGAATTGGACCGACCCGGGAGAAGGTACAAAGGCTTCCCTGATTGAAGCGCGTGCTGCTGCTGCCAATCTCACCATACCACAGATGACGGTCTTACCCGGTGAATCGATAGACGTACCGATTTTGCTGGATATATCTGATGCTGAATTATTCGGCGCAGACCTAACCTTCACCTATGATCCAGTCCATGTCGCCATCAGTGAGGTGCGCTTAGGGTCACTGGCAACTGGCTGGAGCATCGCGTCCAATTTGAGTGATCCAGGCACGATCAGGATTGCGATTGCAGGAGCTACACCCATCACCACGGAAGGTCAGTTGATTGTGTTCACCCTGACAGCCCTAGGGGAGGCAGGCACCCAATCTGCCCTGACTCTCACCCGTGGAGACCTCAACGAGGGTGGCATCCCGAGCACATTAACTTCTGGATCGGTCTATATTGCGATACCGGTAGTGTCACAATTTTCCGCAACCCCTACCAGCGGTAATGCGCCGCTGCTAGTCACATTCAACAACCTGTCCACAGGGGATTGGTCGTCTATTTCCTGGAATTTTGGGGATGGCGGCACAAGTACTGATGAGAATCCAACCCACATATACGCAACACCAGGCAGCTATTCCGTCAGCCTAACCATCAGCGGCCCTGGTGGAACGGATACGGAAACCAAAACAAATTACATTCAGGTATCCACATTAAGTATCAGTGGACAGGTGCTTTACTGGTATGAGGATAAAGCTGTCCCAGGCACTCTTTGCACACTTAATGGTTCCAATACATACGCAGATACGACGGGTGAAAACGGTTCTTTCAATATCACCAGCATTACAGCAGGAGCGTATACGCTGACACCCACAAAAGAAAATGACATCCATGGCATTACAGCTTATGATGCCGCCCTGGTTTTGCGTCATGCTGCCGGATTGAGCCAACTTGAGGGGCATGCCCTTTCGGCTGCAGACGTAAACCAAAACGGTGAGATCGGCTCATATGATGCTTCGTTAATCCTGCAGAAATCTGTCGGGCTTATTGAGGCATTTAATGGAATCACCAACGTGTGGAAGTTTGATCCTGTGAATTTTACCTACCCAAACCTGACCGAGAATCAAAACAATCAGGATTTTACCGCCATCCTGTTGGGTGACCCATCAGGGAACTGGACAATCGCAGAAGAAGGGCTAAGCACAGGTGTACGGGAAGGGTCAGCGTCCCTTATTGTGCAATCTGGTATCCTACTGCCCGGGGAAACGCGTGATATTTCCATGGATCTATCCATTACAGGCGAAGATTTGCTTGCAGCAGACATCATCATTAATTATGATCCTGCAGTTTTATCGGTCACTAATGTGAAATTGGGCTCTTTGGTAGAAGGTTGGAGTATTGCTGTAAATCTTGAAACGCCAGGAATGATCCGACTGGCGATTGCAAATGACAACCCGATAAGTAATAATGGTCAATTAATAGTGCTGACCATTAAGGCCATCGGTCCATCTGGAACAGAAACAGTGATTTCGTTAACGAAAGGTGATCTAAATGAAGGGTCAATATACACTGAATTACATTCTGGGACCATCCAGATCCCTGGCACCCCTAATGAACCTGACTATCAAATCTTTCTTCCGCTAATTTTGCGATAAGTTATTTCATGTGAGCCAAAGAGACCGTCCCAGTGGGGCGGTCTTTTCATTTTTGCTAATCTAATATTTCTAATTATTAAGAAGTACTCAAAGATTAGTTTGTTTACCCTTTATCACTCACTCTGCGGCGGAAAAAACGAATCATAGACATTGACCGGTGAGAATGTGCGCCGGTGCTGGCTGCAAGGCCCTTGCGCGGCAATCGCCTGGCGGTGGGCAGCCGTGCCATAACCCTTGTTCTTCGCAAAATCGTACCCGGGGAAGGACTGGTCCAGGTCGACTAAAATGGCATCACGCGTCGTCTTGGCCAGGATGGCTGCCGCAGCGATCGACAGCGAACGTGCATCCCCTTTGACCAGCGGCGTTTGGGGGCAAATCACCTCCGGCAGGGTCAGGTAATCGACCAGCACATGCTGGGGGGAGATTGCCAAATTGGCCAGGGCACGCGAGACAGCCCGGTAGGTCGCCGGGACAATCCCAACTGCATCAATTTCAGCCGGGGAGGCCATCCCCACTCCCCAGGCCAGGGCTTCAGCCTTAATCTCTGCCGCCCAGATCTCACGCTCCTTCGCTGACATCACCTTTGAATCGCGCACGCCCGATAGTTTCAACATTAGCTCAGGTTGATCGGGCGGCAGCACCACCGCGCCTGCCGCAACCGGCCCGGCTAACGCTCCCCGGCCGGCTTCATCCACCCCTGCCACCCAGGTGATCCCCTGGCGCCAAAGTGGGTCCTCAAAGTCCAGATTCGGGCGCTCTGGCAGCAGGTCGGGGTTGAACTTCCGCCTAGGCTTCATAACGGCCCTGGATGGCGTTCGTGCGGATTTTTAACAGGTCAAAAGCCATGCGCAGTGAATCCTCCACCAGCCGAACACGGCTGTCGGGGTCAAAATACCAGTCGATCGCCACTTCCTGCACCCGGTAACCCATCCGGCGGGCAATAAACAGCACTTCGGCATCAAACGACATCCCGCCCATGGTCTGCAGGGGAAAGACAGCTTCAGCAACATCACCGCGGAAGCACTTAAAGCCGCATTGTGAATCCTGGATACCGGGCAGTACCAGCCAACGAACCATGGTATTGAAAACCCGGCCGACCAGGTGCCGATAACCCGGCTCATCATAACGCTGCGAACCGGGCAGCTCACGCGACCCGATCGTCACATCCACCGCGGTCTGGGTAGCGGGTAAAAAACGGTTAACCTGCTCGATCGGCATCGACAGATCTGCATCACACATAAAGCGGTAGTCGCCCGTCGCTTCCAACATTCCACGCCGGACGGCCAAGCCCTTGCCGCGCGCCCCCTCTGCCAGGACGCGCAAATTCGGCATTTGCGCCTGGTAAGCCTGGGCTACAGCCAGGGTGCCATCGGTGCTGCCGTTCTCCACCACCAGGACCTCTGCCGTATACGCCTGGGATTGTAAAAAGACGTTAATTTTTTCCAGTGACGGCGGCAGCCTTTGTGCTTCATTATGTGCTGGGATGATGATGGAAAGGTAAGGTTTGGTCAATCTTTCACCCTCTGATGCTCAATAATGGATAAAAAAATGGCAAGGGAACGCTGGCGTCTTCGTTCACCTTCCCATTTTACCAATAGTCGGGGTGGGCGGACTTGAACCGCCGACCTCCGCGTCCCAAACGCGGCGCGCTGGCCGTCTGCGCTACACCCCGGCAGATAAGAGTATAATCCGAACTATGGATAAACGTCAAGAGACGATCGACTTTCTGGGAAGCACCGCCGCCTGGTTGTCCCTGTGCTTAATCATCCTGGTCAGCCTGGTTGCTTGCCAACCCGACTCACCCCCCTCACAAATCGAGGTTAACCCACCCACCAGCACCCTCAGCGTGGTCCCACCCATAGAGGAGCCAACCGCGGCCGTCACCGCCACCCCCCATCAACTCGTCCAGGCCGAGCACACCCCCACGCCCACCCCCAACAATTGCCTCCAGGAAGGTGGGGAAATTATCAGCGCCAGTTTTTACAGCGAATACCTGCTAGAGGAGCTTCCCTTCCAGGTCTACCTGCCGCCCTGCTATGAGACCCAGCCAGACCAACGCTACCCCGTCACCTATTTGTTGCATGGCCTGTACTACGATGAGGGCCAGTGGATCCGCTTGGGTGTTGCTGAGCAAATGGACCGCCTGGTCGCTGTGGGTGAAATCGCCCCATTTATCTTCATCCTCCCGCGCGAAGCGCATTTTCTCCCACCTCAAACAACAGCGTTCGACAACGCGTTGATCGAGGAGTTGATCCCATGGGTTGATCAACACTACCGTACCCTGGCGCAGAAGCCCTACCGCGCCATCGGCGGTCTTTCGCGCGGCGCATCCTGGGCTGTGCGCCTCGGTTTTGAACACTATCAGCTTTTTGACAGCATTGGCGCACACAGCCTGCCCCTATTTGAAACGGATGGCGGCAGGCTGTCAGGGTGGCTCTCAGGCATCCCCCAGGAAGACCTGCCCTCGTTCTATCTTGACATCGGCCGCGGGGACCCTGAAAGGACCACCGCCCAGGACTTCGCCGACCGATTGGACCAGAACAATGTCCCGCATACATGGTATTTGTTCAATGGCGGTCACACTGAAGACTACTGGTCGGCCCACCTTGAAGGATATTTGCGCTGGTACGCGCGTGATTGGTAAGTAAAATATTTAGATAATATAGTAAAATAGAGACAGACACCACCATCCAGGAAATGGAGTAAATATGTACCAACAAATCACAATCGTCGGATATTTAGGTAGCGACCCTGATATGCGGTTTACACCGAATGGTCAGGCAGTCACCAGTTTCTCTGTCGCTGCGTCACGTAAATATACCAATAACAGCGGCCAGAAAATCGACGAGACCACCTGGTTCCGGGTTTCAGTTTGGGGCGCACAAGCCGAATCCTGCAACCAATACCTCGCAAAAGGGCGTCCTGTCCTTGTGGTAGGCAGATTGCGCCCTGATCCACAAACTGGTAGTCCCAGAACATTTACCCGTCAGGACGGCTCAATGGGTGCATCTTTTGAGGTCACAGCGTTAACCGTTCAATTCCTTCCCAGCGGCGGTAAGGGAACAGCCAGTTACGAAGAGGATTTTGGCGATGAAGCGGGAGGCGCTGAGGGCGACGAGATCCCCTTTTAGCCTAGAATAATCATGTCTCAAAAACAAATACCCAATATTGAACTGCCGGACGACCTCGAGTCCCAATATGTCAATTTCGTCCGTATCTCTCATACCGCGTCTGAATTTGTCCTGGATTTTTCTTTGCTCCTGCCAGGCGTGAATAAACCCCAAGTTGATTCACGCCTGGTGATGTCCCCCTTTGCAGCCAAGCTGTTCCTTAGGGCCTTGACGGAAAATCTCAAACGTTATGAGACGAATTTCGGAGAGATCACCGTTCCAGGCAGCCACACCTTAGCGGACGACCTGTTCCGCCCTGGTGACCAACCTGAAGGCAGCTGATGGAAAACCACCTAGAATCACTTTCTGACCGCATTCGCGAATCCTTTAACCGGCAGAACGCCATCCGGGATCAAGCCCTAGCGCAAAGCCGGGATCTGACCCGCCACGCGGCCCGCGCCATCCGTGCCATCCACCGCGATGACACCGACCTGGCCCAGGAATACCTGGCCAAAGCCAACCAGCTGGCAGAGGCACTGCGAATAGGCCTGCAGGACGAACCGGACCTATATTTCTCTGGCTATACACAGGATGCCCTTAAAGAGTTCTGTGAAGCGCATCTCACCGTGGCGACGGTCCTCAACCAGGACTGGCCTACCCCAGAAGAACTGCACGTAGAATTTGCCACCTATCTGAATGGCATGTCTGAAGTGGTGGGTGAGCTGCGCCGACGGATCATGGACATCATGCGCGCCGGGCATTCCCCCGAGGTGGAACGCCTGCTGGACGTGATGGACGACATCTATGCCCTACTGGTCACCATGGACTACCCCGACGCCCTCACGTATGGGCTGCGCCGGCGGACGGATATCGCACGCAGCATCATCGAACGCACCCAGGCGGACGTGACCGTCAGCTACCGGCAGCAGCTGCTGGAAAAACGGATTGCAGACCTTTCAGCGCAGCTATCAGAGATTGATAACGCGGATCAAACGTAAATAGATAATTGACCCAGGCGCCCAGTTGCAACTCCCAGGCGCCTGGACATATTTTGCATTCGGGTTAGCCAAAATTAGAACTGGTTAAGAATTTCAGACAGTGCACCAGCGTATGAACAAACTGATTCGCCTTTCTTTCCAAAACGTGCTAGACTCTCTTCGGAGTTAATATGCCGGAAAAGATAGACCCATGGCAGCGACGGGAACTCACCCCCGTTGATGCTGACCCCCCACCCGAGGAACCCACCCCACCGCCCGAACCTAAATGGTTGACCCTTTGGGAACGTTTGCGGCATTGGGGGTTTGGTGATTCGACGCTGCGGATTGCCACCACGATTTCCACCGCTCTCATGATCCTGCTGGTGGTGTGGGTGATGGACACCTTTACCGACCGTGACGTGAATCGGAGGAATGACCCCGGGAATATTGCCATGGCGGAAGCCCTGAGCGGCCCAACCCCGACCGTGGCGCCGCCATTGTTCAATGTAGGCGGCGCAAATCCGGAGGGGATTGCCCGAGATATTGGCGTGAATACCATCCTGCCGGTGCGTTTGGCCCGGTACGAGGTCATGCATTACACCGTCGAATCGGGCGATTCAATTTTTACCATCGCTGAAAAATTTAACCTCAGACCCGAAACCATCCTGTGGGGCAACCGCTATACCCTTGGGGATGACCCCCACTTTATCCTGCCCGGGCAAACCCTGTACATCCTGCCCGTGGATGGGGTCTACCACCAGTGGAGTGCCGGCGAGGGCTTGAACGGCGTGGCTGAGTTCTACGGTGTCACCCCTGAGGATATCATCAACTGGCCGGGCAACCAGCTCAACCCGGAAACAATCGGCGACTATGCCAACCCGCACATCCCCCCTGAAAAAATGTTGGTGATCCCTGGCGGCCAGGGTACCTATACCGACTGGCGGACACCGCGCATCAGCCGGGGTGAACCGGCCACAGCCAGGAACCTCGGTCCGGGCGCCTGTACCGCCAGCTATGACGGCGTGATGGGGTCGCTAACCTTTATCTGGCCCACCATCGAACGCTACCTCTCGGGATTTAACTACTCCCCGGAGACCAACCACTTCGCCATCGACATCGCCGGCAGGACGGGCAACCCGATATTTGCCGCCGACCATGGCGTGGTAGTGTATGCCGGCTGGAATGACTACGGCTACGGCGAGATGATCGTCATCGACCACGGATCCGGCTGGCAAACCCTGTACGCCCACCTCAGCCAGGTCACCGTCTTCTGCGGGCAGGAAGTCTACCAGGGCGACACCATCGGTTTGATGGGCAGCACCGGCAAATCCACCGGCCCACACCTGCATTTTGAAATGCGCAGCGATGATTATGGCCGTGTCAATCCTTGGAATTTCTTAAACTAAGCCAAGCAACATACAGAAAAAACAATTCCCCTTAAAAACAGCCACCACCGGCGACAGACAACCGATGGTGGTTTTTGATATCATCTGCACCCTGATATGGCCGAGGTCAGCCCATGACCACATCCACCTGGTGTTCGCCGCCCGCGGTGAACAGGGGCAGCAGGGTGCCTTCGATGGCTTTACCATCGACGCGGATCGCTGCCACGCCCTTACTGACACCCTGGGGATTGGTGACAGTGATGTGGTACAGTGCGCCCCTGAAGTGGCGATCCACCCTGAACCCCGTCCACTCGGGTGGGATGCAGGGATCAACCCGCAAGCCATCATAGTCCGGCCGCAGGCCTAGGATATACTTCAAACCCGCCTGGTAAGCCCAGGAAGCCGTCCCTGTCAGCCAGGCGTTGCGTGCCAGTCCAAATTGGGGATGTTCATCCCCGAGGATATTCTGAGGATAGACATACGGCTCGCATTCATATTCGTCGATGACTTCACTCTTGGCGGCTGGGTTGATCTGCTGGTAATACTGGTAGGCGCGTTCGCCGCGCCCCAGCAGCGTCTCAGCCATCATCACCCAGGGGTTGGCGTGCAAAAAGATGCCGCCATTCTCCTTGGCGCCGGGTGGATACGTGGTCACCCCGCCTTTTTCGGTGTCATACCCGTTGTAGCCGGGGGTGCTGAGCTTGATGCCGTTGCGGGTGTTGAGATGCTGGTACACGGCGTCCAGCGCGGTGAGCGCCCGCTTGGATGACGCAAAACCGGAAAGGACCGCCCAGGATTGGGCGTTGGTATAGATCTGACCCTGCGGGTTGCGCTGTGAGCCAACCGGTTCCCCGCGCTGGTCGAAATAGCGCACATACCACTCCCCATCCCATCCAACCTGGTTGACAATCTTGCGCATCGCCTTGTAATCCCCCTGGTAACGTTTGGCCGACTTGTTCTTCCCCAGGTGCTGACATAACCCGATCATTTCTTTAAGCGCCCACCCATACAGGTGGGCGGTGAACAGGGATTCGGCACCCGCAGGCAGGTTGACGGTATCGTTCCAATCCGCAAAACCCAGCAAAGGCAAGCCGTGGTCACCAGTATCCTGCCGGGTAAACGCAAGCGCCCGCTTGAGGTGCTCCCACACCGTTCCCGATTCAAGCGGATCGCCGGCAGCATCTTTTTCATAGAATGGAATTTGCTCTTTCAGAAATTTAAAGTCACCGGTTTCCTTGAGGTATTCGGCGACAGCCAACACACACCACAGGTGATCATCACTGTAATAATCCGGGCTGCCTTCCTCGAGCCCCGCTTCACCAGTGGTGGCGATCATCGTCAGGGGGTTGAACTGGTGCATGGCTGACCCATTCTGCTTTTGCACATGCAGTAGTTTGCGCAGCAAGTCTTTTGATGCCCCCGGCGAACCCAACATGGCGCCCATCACATCCTGCGAGCTGTCCCTGAAGCCGATGCCGCGTGCCCCGAACCCCAGCTGGTAGAGCGACAGGTAGCGCGACCAGTTCATTGTGATGGTGCACTGCCGCGGGTTGTGGATATTCAGCATGCGGTTCATATCCGGGTCTGGCGTTTGCACCTGCGCAACCGAGAGGATCTCGTCCCATGCTGCTTTTAATGCCTTAAAAGCACCTTCAACCTGATCTTTTTTCCGGATGCCCCGGATGGCTGACATGGCATCCGCCATGTTCTCGGCCTGGCCCAGCAGGAGAATCAGGCTGCGGCTCTGACCAGGCTGAAGCATCCCGAGGTGGATCATAAGCGCGGCAATGTTATCGCCACGCACGGCCAATGAATTCCCAAGCTCAGCGTTCTGCAAACCCAATGGCGAAGCCCAGGTGCCGTAGCCGTCCGCCCCAAGAAAGGCTTGCCGGTCCGTCTCAAAAGACGATACGGGCAGGCTGGCTGTGAATAAGTTGCGCCGGATGTCCTTGAGCATGAACGGGGCCTGGCTGAGCACCTTCAACCCGCCCTCATCTTCATCCAGGTAGGACCCCATGGTCTGCGGCACCCAATCCGCGTTGGTGAGCTGTTTGAGGGCATCCGGATGGGTGTATTCCACCACCGGGACCACATCGACGGATTGTCCCTCTTCCGCCAGGTTCGTGACGGTCACCTGCTGGATCACAAGGCTTTCGCCCGGCGGCACGAACACCCGTATCTGCGTGCGAAGCCCCATGGTCTCGGTGATAAAGGTGGAGTAACCCAAGCCAACATGGCATTCATAGCGGTCAAGGGGCTGCAGGGTCGGCACATACAGGGGTGAATAGACGGCGTATTTTCGATCACCTTTTGGCGTGCGCAGGTAAAGTGTGCTCGCCCTGAACTCGGAGGGCGGACCCTGGGTGAGGTATTTCGTGACACGGTTCAAAGCTGGATCACCCCGACAGATCAACATCCCGCCGGTCTGGTCAACAAAACCGCCAAACGCCAGGGTGCCGATGTAATTAACCCACTTGACGGGCGTGCGCGGGTCCGTGATCACATATTCACGGGCATCATCGTCAAAATAGCCGTAACTTTTCATGGTTGCCTCACCTTTTCGTCCTTCACAAATCGTCAAAACCGGATGCCATATCCCTGTCAGCCGACCATTACCTTGACAGTGACCTGGCCGCTAGAAGGAATAGGGATCAGGGTGCCTTCAATCGGCTGTCCGTCGACGGTCAGCGCGATCTTCGAACCTCTCCCTGCGCGGCGCACGTCGATCTGGTAAGTCACACCGCGGAACACCCGGGTGGCCGTAAACCCATCCCAGCCAGAGGGCAAGACCGGGGTCACCCGCAGCCCATCGTAATCCGGCCGAATGCCAAGGATCCACTGTGTAATGGCGACAAAATTCCAGGCGGCTGTGCCGGTCAGCCACGAGTTCTTGGCCTCGCCAAAGGATGGAGCGTCTGGGCCGGCGATGGTCTGCGCGTATACATAGGGCTCACAGCGATGCAGGTCACTGATCGCTTCACGCTGTGAGGGGTTGATGCGCAGGTAATACGCCAGCGCCTGATCGCCATTTCCAAGGATCGCCTCAGCAATCATCACCCACGGGTTGGTATGGCAGAAGATGCTGGCATTCTCCTTATACCCCGGCGGGTAGGAGGAGATCTCACCCAGGTGCAGGTAGTACTGCGAAAACGCCGGCTGGAGTAACACGATGCCGTGTTCCGTTGCCAGGTAGCGGTTAACGGCTCTGAGCGCCTTTTTCGCCGCCCCTTCCTTAACCCCAACCCCCGCCATCGTGCATAAGCCTTGCGATTCGATGAAGATCCGGCCTTCGTTGTTGTGCTTTGACCCGATCGCCCTGCCGAAATGGTCATACGCCCGCAAGAACCAATTCCCGTCCCATCCGTGACGCTTGACGGTCTCAGTCATGTCCCCAGCCTGCGCTTGTAGTTGTTCAGAATCCTCAACCCTTCCTTGGTGGGCCATGATCTGAGCCAGTTCTTTAGCGGCCATGATGAACAAAGCGGCGATCACCACCGACTCCGCCACCTTGCCGTCACGGTTGGTGGTCGTTTGGAAGGATTCACCGGGCTGGTCCGAGAACGTGTTCAAATTCAAGCAATCGTTCCAATCCGCCCGACCGATCAAGGGCAACCCGTGGGGACCGATCCGCTCCAGCGTGTACTGGACACAGCGCTGCAGATGCTCCAGCAAGGGTGTTTCCGTGCCTGGCTGGTTCTCGTAAGACACGGCTTCATCCAAGATGCCCCAATCGCCGGTCTCCTTCAGGTAGGCGGCCGTGCCCAATACCAGCCAGGCCGGGTCATCATTAAAATTTCCACCTACAGCATCATTGCCGCGCTTAGTGAGGGGTTGGTACTGGTGATAGGCGCCGCCGTTCTCAAGCTGGGTGGCCGCCAGATCTAGAATACGCTGACGGGCGCGATCGGGCACCATCTGCACAAAACCCAACAGGTCCTGGTTGGAATCCCTGAAGCCCATCCCCCGCCCAATGCCCGACTCAAAATACGACGCCGAGCGCGAGAGGTTAAAGGTCACCATGCATTGATAAGCATTCCAGATATTCACCATCCGGTCCACATGTTCAACCGGTGTTGCCACCTGCATCACACCCAACCGCTCATGCCAGGATGCGCGCAATGCCTCAAAAGCCCGGTCTACTTCCTGATGGTTTAGAAACTTTTCGATCACGGGGAACAAAATTCGCTTGTTAACCTTTGTTGATTCTTTTGGGTTAAATTTCCAGTCAGGCGGGTTCTCATGGTAACCGAGTAAAAAGATCACTCGCTGTTTTGCATTGGGCGCCAGGGTTAAGCGCAGGTGATGCACACCCACGGGCGACCAGCCCACCCCCAGGGAATGGGTGGTCTGATCGCTTTCCACCGACTGGGGGTTTTCCCAACCGCGATAAGGCCCTAAAAAGGCTTCACGCTGGGTTTCAAATCCCTCCAGCGGCTCGGAGCAGGCAAAATAGGCGATATGATTTCGGCGTTCCCGGTATTCCGTTTTATGGTAAATTACCGACCCTTCCACTTCGACTTCACCAATGTTCAGGTTACGCTGGAAGTTTGTGGCATCATCTAGCGCTTCCCACAGGCAAAATTCAACACTTGAAAATAAAGACAGCCGCCGCGGGGTCTGCGAGAGGTTCTCAAGGGTCAGGTCCCAAATTTCTAGCGGCGCATCCAGGGGGACAAAATAGCGCACATCTGCCCGGATGCCCCGATAGGTGGAGCCAATCAGGGTATAGCCCAAGCCATGCCGGCAGGTGTAATCTTCGGCATGATGGCGGGTCGGCATCCAGGTCGGCGACCAAAAATCACCGCTGGCGCTGTCACGCAAGTAGATATAGCGCCCACCCATATCCAGCGGGACATTGTTGTAGCGGTAGCGGGTGATGCGGCGCAGGCGCGCATCCTGGTAGAACGCATACCCACCTGCTGTGTTCGAGATTAGGCTGAAATAATCCTGCATCCCCAGGTAATTGATCCACGGCAGCGGGGTGTCAGGACGGGTGATGACATATTCCCGGTTAGCATCATCAAAGTAGCCGTAACGCATGATTCTTCTTCTTTCTACTTTATCCGACCAGCAAGTGAGGATTATTACGACCAGTACAAACCACTGTTAAGCCCAGGGTGGCCTGCGCCATGATCGAATAAATATATATGGTGATTTTATCCCTCTATTTTAAACCAAATTCACCACAATTTGGACGTCATCCGGCCAGGTAAGCACATCCTGACGAGAAAACCGGATCGAGGATGACCCGGCTTGCAAGTCCTGTTCGATGCCGTTGATGGATAGGCTGCCGATTTGATAGTCACCAAATGAAAGATGGTTTTGATTGTGATAAGTCACGCTAAGTTTCTTGCCAGCGAACATGGTTTGAACCCGCAAGCTGTCACTGCCCTCAAACTGCTCAGCGGCCAGTTTAGGTGCGAGGTAAAGATCGCCCAATTCTCCTTTGACCCCAAAGGCTTCCGTCAACAAGGTAAACAGGTACCAGCTGGCAGAACCCGTCAGATACGGATACATGCCGCGCCCCCGCGGGTTAAAATACTCTGGAATTCCAGGATAGATCCGGCTTTTCGGAAAATCCTGGCTCTGCCGGTAAAGCCCCGCTAAAACCCCCCAGGCTTCGGCAGCCAGCCCCTGCTGGTAGAGGGCATAGGCATACATCACCGCCATATGGCTGAAGACCGCCCCATTCTCTTTGTGGCCAAAAGCAAAGCCAAAACAGCGTCCAAGCTGGGGTGGGCTGATGCCAAAATCGGTATTGAGGCGATGACCGTTGAGGTTGGGGTCATACAGGTAGGCATTTGCAGCTCGCACAACAGCCCGCGCCTGGTCCTCTGAAGCAATCCCACACATCAACGGGAACACCTGGCCGGTCAACGTCATCCGCACGCCATCCGGGAACTGGCCCTCAACCCGCTCCCCCTGGTTATCATAATAACCATTGAACCAGCCCAAACCCTGATCATCGGTCAGCCACTCCTGCCCCCGGATCCGATCAGTCAGCCAGGCTGCTTTCTCGTCAAGATCTGCCGCAACCGATTCCAACGGCAGTTTGACCTGGTCTCCAGAAAGCCTGCCCTGCACACGATCAAAATAAGCGCCCAACCGATCCTGTTTTTTGGTCAGCGATTGATAATCAACCGGGTCAGAGACCCGATCCAGCAACAACAGCAGTTCAGCCGCCAGTGAGATATCCCTCGTGCCGGCATCTGCCAGTGCCAGGCATAATTCGCTTAAGGTGTGTAAATTGCCCGCATACAAGGCCGAGAAGGCAACGCTTTCCCCGCGCTCAGCCGCCATGTCAAAGGCGTCATTCCAATCACCGCCTTCCATCTTGATCAGGTGATGCTCACCCACGTTGAAAAAAGCGGTCAGGTGCTGAACGAGCAGGTGTTCAAGGATCGTCCCCTCAACCACTTCGCCTGAACTAGATCTCAACTGGGTACCGTCTTCCGGCTGCCACGCCCAATCCGTCCGTTGGCAGCGGTGGCTCAGGTGATCTTTAAAATAGGTCTGCCTGGCCAGCAGCAGATCAAGATCACCGGTCAAATCCAGGTAGAGCTTGGTGGTGATCAGCGGCCAAGCGCCATGATCCATCCACACCCTGGGGATGTTATTGCGGTCCGCCTTGAACTCACCGGGTCCCCCCCCCACAATCGTGGCATTGCTGCCGTCCATGCGCACGCCGGCAAAATTGCCCAGCAAAAGCTGATCGATCCCGTTCTCCTGGGTTAGCAAGAGGGTCAGCAAATCCTGCCATAGGTCCCGCCAGCCCCGGCCGCCCCGGCCGTAATCGTGATAGGGCAGAAACGAGTTGCCCATCAGGCGGCGCAAGATCGGCTGCAGGGAGACCCATCCCAGCCAGGCATCCAGCCGGTCGTTGTTGTGGGTAAACCTGAGGGACGCGAGCTCCTCACGCCAATAAGTGCGGTTTGCCTCCAGGTGCAAGGCAAATTTTTCTTGCGATCCGTAGCGTTCGATCAACCCATCCACATCAGCCGGTTCCGATAGGATGCTCAGCATAAGAACATAGCGTTTGGATTCGCCCGGTGCCAAGCGGATGGGGGAAAAATGCAGCGCGCCAATCGATTCGTAACCGTCAATAACAGCAGGCGCTTGTAACACTTTAGGCTCCTCGGTGACAACAGCTTCAGGCCATGCCAAACTGCCGCCCTCACCGATGAAGTCTTCGACCAGCGGTGTCAAACTATCCGGTGGGTTCCCATCCCCATCAACACCCAAAACGGCATAGGTCAGCCGGTTGATCTGGTGACCGCGCTCATCGAAAGACATAGTTGGCTTAACCATAACCCCATAAGGATGGCAGGTTGTCTGGTGCAGCAAGGAGGTTACATGCCGATGATCCCTGAGGTTATCGGCTGAGCGGCCAAAGATGGGTATGGCGGCAATCGGGACCAGCTCGAGCGGCTCCTCCCCTTGGTTTGTCAGGGTGACCTGCATCAGCTCGACTGCATCCTCACCCACCGGGACAAAGTTGACCACTTTAGCCGTTAATCCCGATTGAAGGTGCCCCCGTTGGACCGAATGCCACAGCACTCCCGCTTGTAGTAAGGAGGTCTCACCGGGTGACACAGCAACCTGGCTGATTTGCTGGGCGCTGTTTCCGGTAACAGACCAGGGTTCGCCGTTGATTCGCACCCAAAAATTGCGCCCTGAGCGCACATTGTGCAAATCCTCCACGGAGACCGGCAACAACAAAAACGTATCCTGGTTGAGCTTGGCATCGCCATTCAAAGTGGGTGTGATGGAAGACATCATCCCAGCGGGATTGACCAGCGGGAAATACACATAACTGTTCCCCTCTGGATTGATCAGCTCAAATGTCCCCTGGTCATCAACAAACGTCCAACCCGGAAATTGGTTATCACCCGGTAATTGTTTATTACCCATTTACACCTCAACTTGATCGGGCCGAAATGACATTGTCCTCCAGCCCGCATCATCCTTTCTAAAGTTTTATAAAATGAGGGTACACCTCAAAGATCTGAGGTCTTCCCAGCCTTAAAATTCAAGCCTTCGATCTCGTCACCAGGGGTCGACCCAGTTCAATAAAACAAATCGATTGAATCAATTTCGCCCTGGCGGACGCGTTCAGCATAGGGCGCGCCGATCACCCCACCCTCAATTCTGAATGTCTCATCACCCGTATGCAGCTCGATTTTTTGGATGTCACATCCCTCGGCGAACGTATCCCTGCATAAGGGGTTATGCAGCGTGACATTGCAGGCACCAAGAAACCGAAACGAAAAACGACCGTCCGCATTGAACAGCCAGCCCGGTAAAATCGGCTTGAGCGCCAGCACTACCCCCCCTTGTTCAACTAGGAAGGGCTTCAGACCGGCTGTCATTAAAACCCACATGCTGAGGAACTCTGCCGTCGAACCGCTTAGGCGGGCCACAAAACCATTGCCATGCAGGGTGGGATCCGGGTGAGCGCTGCTGACAATGAACGAACTGTTTTCCAGCGGGCTGCGTCCGTACACGTGTGGATCCATAAATGCCGGCAGGTGGGCCCGCAAGGCTTCGAAATATTCTTCATACAATCCCGCTTTGAGCAACTCTAACAGGTACTTGAATGACATATGCAGCCAAATCGACTCGTTTTCCAGCCAACCCGGGGTGAAGGCGCGCGCCCTGCCAATGGCATGGGATTGCGCATCCAAGGGGGCATTGACTTTCACCATGCCCAGTTTGGCATCATACAAAGCGCTGTGCTTAATCGACCGGGCAAGATCGCGGGCTTTTTCCAAGTCTAATAGTTTCATCAACCGGACCGGACCCTCCAAGAACGGGGGCAGCGCCGTCGGCTTGAAGCCATTTACCCGGATATGCGGGTTGCCATGCGCATCGCTGGTGCCGGTCAGGTCATAATCCGTGACCTCGAAGGTGAAATACGTGGGGGGAACGTCCTGCATGAAGGTGTGCGCTTTTTCAATGCCGCGTTCAAGGCCAGTACGCATCAACTGCAGAAGGTCGGTAAGATCTACAGACATCGTCCTGCCGTCAAAGCCCAGCCGAGTGGCCTCCCGGTAGGCTTCAAGCGCAGCGGAAAGCTGCTCCCAACGGGCAAAGGCATCAGGTTCATCTTCACCGATGGCATCGATCAATGCACCCGCCTCAACTGGCAGCGCAACTTGCTCAGGTGCTTGATCCAGG
>JAHYJN010000143.1 GCA_019428905.1 Candidatus Brevefilum sp. | reverse complement strand
CGGGTTCAGCCTGGAGCGGGGGATGACCGAAGTGCATTTAAACGAAGCGCAGCTCAAGCGCAAAGTGATCCACATCACAGATCAATTAATTGCCCTGATCGATTCGTCGAAATTTGGCAAAGAAGACCTGACACCCTTTGCCAAACCAGAGCATATTTACAGGTTGTATACCGACGTGCAAATAACAAAAGCATGGGAAGGTCAACTGCGGCAGGCTGAGATTGACCTTGTGATTTGCCAAGAAGAGGAATTCTAAGCCATGACCAAAACCATCCTCAGGTTACAAGATATCTCCAAGAGCTTTTCTGGCGTTGAAGTACTGCATGATGTGAATTTTGATTTGCGCCCAGGTGAAGTGCATGCACTGTTGGGAGAAAACGGGGCTGGAAAGTCAACCCTTGTCAAAGTCATCACCGGTTATCACCAGCCCGACCACGGTGAGATCTACCTGGATGATGAATTGGTCGAATTCGGCGACACCCGGGATTCTCGCCAGGTTGGCATCGCGGCCATCTACCAAGAATTAAGTTTGTTTCCAGACCTGGATGTGGCCGAGAATATCTTTGTGGGCCGGCATCCTTTGAAACATGGTATGCGGGTCGATTGGCGGAAATTGTACGATGAAGCAAAACAACTGCTCGACGCCTTGGGTGTTCAAATTGATCTCAAACAGAAAGCTCGGCATCTCAGTATTGCTCAACAGCAAATCGTTGAAATTGCCCGGGCGTTTTCAATTAACGCCCGCATCCTGATCATGGATGAGCCGACCTCTTCACTGACATTGAATGAGGTAGCAGAGCTGTTCAACCTGGTCAGAAATCTGCGCGAAAGTGGCACGGCGATCATCTTCATTTCACACCGCTTAGAAGAATTATTTGAAATTGCGGACCGGGTCACAGTGTTGCGGGATGGCTATTACATCGATACCTGCAATATGAAAGAGACCACGCGCGATGACCTGCTGCGGAAAATGGTCGGGAGAACGATCTCCGAGCAGTATCCAAAGGTCGAGGTGGAACGAGGGGATGTGATGTTGCAGGTCGAGGATATCACCAAGGATGGGCTGTTCCGCAATGTCAGTTTCGAACTGCATCAAGGCGAAATCCTTGGCCTGGCAGGTTTGGTCGGCGCTGGGCGGACAAATGTGGCGGAATCCCTGTTTGGAATCAAACCGGTGGACAGCGGAAGGGTCTTGATAGCGGGTCAGGAAGTCAGGATTACCTCACCTCAACACGCGATCGAATTAGGCCTGGCGTATGTTCCGGAAGACCGGCAGCAGCATGGCTTGATTCCTGCCATGCAGCTCACGCCGAATATCAGCTTGCCCAAGCTGGATGATTTTGCGCGCTACAGCTGGATTTTGAATGCAAAAGAACGGAAATTTGCACATACGGCTGCCGTGCAGATGGAAGTGCGGGCGCGCAGCATCTCGCAATGTGCACGGGAGCTTTCAGGCGGCAACCAACAAAAAATTGTTTTGGCCAAATGGCTGTCGACCAATCCACGGATTTTGATCCTGGATGAGCCCACCCGCGGCATTGATGTGGGTACTAAAGCCGCGGTGCATGCGCTGATGTCGCACCTGGCTGCGCAGGGGATGGCTATTTTGATGATCAGCTCTGAATTGCCAGAAATTTTAGGGATGAGCGATCGGATCATCGTGATGCGAGAAGGGTTTATTACCGCCCATTTTAGAAGGGCAGAGGCAACCCAAGAAAATATTATCGCTGCTGCTACACAGAATGTCAGAATAGGGAATTGACCATGACTGCTCGAGCTTCAAAAGGCGTAAAACCTCGCTTAAGTTTTTGGGATATCTTTTCGCGTTATCGAGAAATCGGTATCACTGTTTTCATTTTGATCCTGGCTGTTGCGGTCACGCTGCGAACACCATCTTTTCTGACAGCTAATAATTTTAGGGATATTTTAATGAATATCTCGATCCTGATGATCGTCGCCCTGGGGCAGACGATGGTCATCCTCACCAAGGGGATTGACTTATCCGTCAGCTCGATGATTGGCCTGGTGGCAATGATGGTCGCGTTCTTGATGAAAGAGCGCCCGGAAACGCCCGTGTTTGTAATTGTGCTGTTGGGGATGGCTTTAGGAACGATCGCGGGGTCTTTCAACAGCATCATCATCACCTTTGGCAAGGTGCCGCCGATTATTGCCACCCTGGGGACCCTGAGCGTGTATCGAGGTTTAGTGTTCTTTTACAGCGGGGGAACTTGGATCAATTCATACAGATCGGAAGAGC